>NZ_JAPCIY010000011.1:0-83955 GCF_027707645.1 Aeromonas sp. QDB30
GCAGGATGATGGAGGGTCAGACCCCCTACAGCATGTTCAAGAAGGGTCTGAAATTGATACCGAAGGAAGTGCGCACTTAAAGTAGCGTAAACAAGACACCGGTTTGAGGCCGGTGTCAGGTGATAACTAGATCTGTACAGCTGGGGGGAGGTGACAACCAATCTTTAGTTTATCATTTCAGATCAATCGGTTAGATGACCTGTTCCAGCGAATCATTTCTGTGACCCTTCACTATGACACCAAATTTTGGACGCCAGTTCAACTCCCTAATTGTCATTTGAATTATGTGGCTTAGAATTCAGCGAATCCAAATCACATATTATTACCATTTACAAATTTCCCTGAGGGGTTTAATTGCATTTTCTAAGCCTGAAGTATCAAAAATAGCCGTTACTGGGTTTTCATTGTACGGTGTTATTTGGGCTACAAGCTTGTTTGATGTGAACATTTCTTTTAAGAATTGAACTGGCCTTGGATGAAAGGACGCTTTACTATCACTGGACAGACTCCATTCCTGAGTAACAGCTTTATTGTTACCTACTCTAGTTAGAACATAGGCATCACCCCCGAGATAGTCGTCCCAGGCAATATATAAATCTGTACTGTTACTTTGGCATCTTGCAATAATGGAAATGGGACTTCCTGAGCGACTAACGCCGGAGTCCGCATCCAAAATCAAAGTCACAGTTTTGGAGTCATCAACTGGATTTTCCTTAACCGATACATACCACTTACCCTTGTCAGCTATAGCTGTAGGAACTACCTGCGGGCCTTCAAGTTTATTATTTTTTGCCAGTTGATCAAAGCACTCCAGTCGGTGTAAATCCCCCTCAAGAGCTGCACATTTTGCAAACTCTTTTTCATCTAAAGCTGCATAAGAATTCGTTGCTAAAAGTAATAAAACTGTTAAGTGAATAGGTTTGCTATCCATGCCATCACATCTCCTATTTATGAAAATAGCTAATTATACGTAGAGCTTTGCTCAGTAACTTTGCGCAATCTAACATTTTGCACGCATTTATCGGCATCAGATAGTAGCTAGTGAACAGCACGACTTGTGCGGCTCATAAATTGTACCTTTTGAGCCACCCAAACACCCCATCGAAAAGAGTGGCTCAAAAGTGTTGATTTCAATATGAGCTATCACTACATTGTGAGCTATAGTTTTTGAGCTATCAGTGGGGAATTGTTATGGCGGTTATCGGGTATCTGAGGGTGAGCACTGGCGAGCAAAGCGTAGAGGCTCAGCGACACAGCATTGAGCAGATTCACAAGGTAGAAACGTGGTTCGCAGACGAGGGCATATCTGGCGCAGTGAAGGCATTAGAGCGCCCGGAATTCTCCGAGCTGTTCAAGTTTGTGCGGAAGGGGGATACGCTAATTGTTCCCGCTGTTGACCGTCTTGGGCGTGACACCATCGACGTTCTATACACGGTTGAAGCGCTGCAAGCCAAGGGCGTGTCGATTATCAGCTTGCGGGAGGGGTTCGACCTATCCACGCCAATCGGTAAGGCAATGCTGACCATGCTGGCCGCTGTCGCAGAGCTGGAACGCTCAAATATCAAGGCCCGTCAGATGGCCGGGATCGCTAAGGCCAAGGCAGAGGGCAAAGCATTAGGGCGTGAGAAGACCATCGACGATACCGCCGTTGCTATCTGGCGGAAGGAAAACAGCGCAAGCATCCAGGCGACCGCCGAACATTTTGGGATTTCACCCGCCAGTGTGAAGCGAGCCTGCAAAGCAGCGTAATGACGACCCAAGCAGCACGCGAATAAAGCAACAACATACCGGCCAAGCGCCGGTATTTTTTTGTCTCGAATATGGTGATCGGTCATCTGTTTGTGTAACATGAAATCATTGTAACTTATTGAGATTTATAGGCTTATACATGAAGGTTTCAATATTGAAGCGTCAGCTCGCAGAGCGGATGGGTGAGGATGCGCACTATCTGGAAGGTAGGGACAAAGCGTTTTTAGCAGAGCTTGCCGGTATACCGGTTGAGCAGATTGAAGACGACGAGATCATCACTGGTGAAGGGGAAACCGGCTGGATTGAAGAGCGTGAGACCCATCTAGATTTGGCGGACAGGATGCGCATGGAAGTTAAGGAGGAAATCGAGAAGCAGCGTCAGCGCACTATTGAGCGTGGAAGCCTTGGCGGCTCGTATCGTATAGCGGCGGCATTGGCCCGCAATGGAGGTAAAGCATGATTGGCTAATAACATCATGTCGATCAGCCAATAACATCATGCCGATCACCATTTTTCTACCCGCAGGAACTGCGTCTTTCTTTTACTCTGCCTGATCGGCATCGGTCAAGTTGATGCCCTGTTTTCGCATCGACTCACCTGTCAAACCTACTCGTACCGCTCTGTGGATCAGCCGGTCCAGGATCGCTTCTGCGAATGTGGCCTCTCCGATCATCCCATACCATTTCTCTACCGGCAGTTGGCTCGCAACCACTGTCGAGACCCTCCCGTAACGGGTATCGATGATCTCCAGCAAATTACTGCGCTCGGCCGCATCCAGCATCTCCATGCCCCAGTCATCCAGGATCAGCAAGCCCACATTATTCACCTGCTCCAGCAGCTTCGGATAACTGCCATCCGCCTGCGCCAGTCTCATCTCTTCCAGCAGGGTTTTCAGCCGGTAGTAGCGCACCGCTACGCCTTGCCGGATAAAATAGCGGCCCAACGCACAGGCCAGGTAACTCTTCCCACAGCCTGCCGCCCCCGTCAGCAGCAGGTTTTGCTGATGAGCCAGCCACTGCCCTTCCAGTAGCTGGCGGATCTGCGCTTTGCTTATTCCCCGGCTGGCACGGTAGTCCAGCTGCTCAATTTGACCGGACAATCGAAACCGCGCTTGCTTCTCCAACCGGTTAACTTTGCGCTGCTCCCGTTGCACCAGCTCATGACTCAGCAGCAGTTGCAGCCGCTCTTCAAAGCTCATGTCCTGATACAACGCGCTCTGTGTCTGTTGCTGACTCAGCGCCTGTTTCACACCGCCCAGACGCAGGGTGCTCAGTTGTTCATCGAGATGTAATTGCATGCTCTTTTCCTTGTTGAGTGATGGATTAGTGGAAGTAGTGTTCGCCGTGGACATTGTCATGATGGATGTCTTGCAACGGATCCTGGCGTGAGGTGGCAACTGGTTGTTGTTCCAGCCCGTGTTTGAGCATGTTGCGGATGTGGTGCAGCCGGTTGGCGCCGGTCAGATAGCCACGTAGACAGGCGGCCTCCAGCCGCGCCTTGCCATACTTTTTGCTCTGTCCCAGCAGGGCCTGACAAGGTCGCACGGCTTGGGCCGGATGCGCTGCCTGGCGGATAAAACTATCCACCCAATGCGTGGTATAGGGCCCGATGGACGCGGCCCAGCTCAGTAGGCGTTCAGGTGAGCACTCCAGCAGTGCCTGGTGATGCGCTGGCATATGGGCGGGCAGACTGCTGTGCTGGCCTTTGCGATGACTGCGTGGGTGCTGAGCGACGACCTTACCCGCGTGATACAGGGTGACCGTACGCTCCGCCAGATGGGCTTCCAGCCGCTTGCCCTGCAAGGCATAAGGGACCGAGTAATAGTGCTTCTCCAGGTCGACGTGGTAATCCTTGCCGACCAGCACCGACACCACTTTGGTGTACTGGTAGGGGTACGCTGGCAAGGGCTTGAGTGCTGGCGCATCGAGCTCGGCAAACATGGATGCGCGGCAACCGGGCAGCTTCTGGAAGGGTTTCTCATTGAGCCGGGTCAGTAACCCGGATATCCGTTGGTTAAGCTGAGCCAGGCTATGGAAGGTCTCATGGCGCAGTACCGCCAGGATCCAGCGGGTGACGATCTGTACCCCCACCTCGGCCTTGGATTTATCTTTCGGCTTGCGCGGCCTGGCGGGCATGATCGCTGTGCCGAAGTGAGCGGCCAGCATCTGGTAGGTGGGATTGAGATCCGGGTCAGTATTGCGTGCCACGCTGACCGCACTCTTCAAGCAATCAGGCACCACCAGTTGCGGGACGCCGCCGAAAAACTCAAAGGCCCGCTTGTGGCTCATCACCCAATCCTCAAGCTGTTGGGAGCGGGTGGCTTCAGCAAAGGTGTAGTTGGAGGCCCCGAGCACCGCGACGAAGACCTGGGCCCGATAGAGGATCTCACCGGTATGAGGATCCACGATGGGCATGGTCTGGCCACAGTAATCGACAAAGAGTTTTTCGCCCGCGATATGGGTCTGGCGCATCGACGGTTGCAGCACCGATGCCCACTCCTTATAGAGCCGACAGAAATGGTTGTAGCTGTAGTGGGCACCGTTATTGCGCTCGGCATACTCCTGCCACAGTAGCTCCAGCGTTACCCCTTTTTGACCGGGCTGTTTGAGCTCCTGATGGAGCACGGCCCAGTCAGGGAGCGGTTTGTGGCGGGTTTTGGACACCGCGCGGGTGCTGAGGAAGGCACGCTCCAGGGTGACATCATCCCAGCGCTCACAGAGCGGCCAGGTAGTGATATCCAACTGAGCAGCGCGATTGAGGTAATAGGAGACGGTGCTGGATGAGATATGCAGGCTGAGGGCGATCTGACGATGCGCCAGTTGAGCCTGATATTTGAGACGAAGGATTTCTTTGAGTTTTCTCACGGTGATAGGCCTCGCAGACATGCACTTTCCTCTTTTGGGTCCAGTTGGAAAGTGCGGGTTTAACGAAGCGGGGAGAAGAAGTCATCAATAACATTCATGCCGATCATGGTTTCCCATAGAGGAAAAAAGTGATCGGCCTGGGATGTTATTGGGCGATCGGCATGGATGTTATTGAGTGATCGGCATGAATGTTATTGAGCGATCGCCATGCGTGGGAATACGCACATGATCCCGGAAACGCGTTTCGAACAGGCGCATGGTGTGACAGCGGGCAAGCTCTCATACGCTTTGGAACTGATGGATAAGGGGGACGTTGTGGCGGCTCGCGATGTAATCCTTGAGGTTCAAAAGACCAATGAAGAGCAGGCCCGGGTTATTGATACCCGGCTTTATGGGGCTGTTCGTAATCTATGCGAGGCGAGGCGTATGGATAGCCGGAGATTTTTCGCATTGCAGCAGGTGTTAGGGTTGCGCGAGATCGTCCGCTCCTTGCTCGTATCACCTGCCGGGGTGGATCTGATCTCTATGCATGTGCCAGTAGAAAATGATTTTTTCGTCTCCATGCTGTCTAGGATCCCACAATCGGCGGCAGTAGCCCCCATAGCCAATGACAATGAGCGGGCGGCAACCCTGACATATCAAAATGGGAATGCGCGTTTATGGACGATGTTCTGCGAACAGCAGCAGGGTTTGGAGCATGGAGAGGGGAAAGCATGAAGCCGCAAAAAACAGTCCAAGTAATACGGCTATCCCGTCCAGTCGCGGAACGTGTGGCGATATGGGCCAGTGCTCTGAATATGTCGCCTACGCAAATTGTGGAGCTAGCAATCACCCGATGGGAACAATTGACCCCGTGTGATGCGCTCGGAATAGAGGGGGGCCGCGATGCGTCGCACCTCCCCCGCCCTTGAAGCGCAGGTCGCCGCAGCTCTCGCGGCAGGATGGCCTATTGTTGCTATCGCCGAGCAGACGGGAATCAGCCTATCCACAGTGAAACGGATCAGGGGGCGTTCAGGTGTTCGCCCCGACTCGATGCGGGAGGAGTTGATAGAGGAGGCCCGCGCCGGATTGCGGGCCTCATTGTCTTCTGAGTTCGCAGCCTCGGAGGGCGCTCGCCTCGTCCTGTAGTGGTCTAATCATCCCGGACACCGTTTTAGGTGGTACAGTCGCCACCATTATTTGAGGTGTTCAATGACAAGATTACGTCGCTCATTTACTGCCGAGTTCAAGCTGGAAGCCGCATCCCTGGTGCTCGACCAAGGCTATTCAGTCCCCGAAGCCAGCCGTTCACTGGATGTCGGCGAAACCGTGCTGCGTCGATGGGTTCAGCAACTTCAATCAGAACGAAGTGGCGCTACACCTGCTAACCGGGCGCTGACCCCTGAGCAGCAAAAAATTCAGGAGTTGGAAGCCCGCATCAACCGGCTTGAACGCGAAAAGGCCATTCTAAAAAAGGCTACTGCTCTCTTGATGGCGGACGAACTCGAACGTACGCGCTGATAGACCGATTAAGGGAGCAAGCCCCCACCACCCTGGTCTGTTGCGCTTTCGGTATACCAACCGCCTGTTTTTACGACTATCTGGCTCGCAGGCGCACAATTAACCGTGAACGGGTGCAGCAGAGAAGTGAGTTACGGTGTTTGTTCAAAGAGAGTAGAGGCTCAGCTGGCAGCCGGGCCTTGATGTCAATGATGCGGGCACTGGGGCATCAGATTGGTCGGTTCAAGGTGCGTCGCCTGATGAAGGAGGCCGGGCTGGTCTCCAAACAACCGGGAGCTCATCGTTATCAGGTCGCGCGGTCTGAACGACCGGATATTCCTAATCTTCTGGCGCGTGAATTTGATGTCCAGCAACCCAATCAGGTGTGGTGCGGCGACATCACTTACGTATGGGCAGGTGGCCGCTGGCATTACCTGGCCGCGGTGCTCGACCTCCACACCCGACGGGTCGTGGGCTGGGCGATGTCCGGCAGGCCTGATGCTGAGTTGGCCGTGAAAGCGCTCGACATGGCGTATCAGCAACGGGGCTGCCCGTCTGGCGTGCTGTTTCACTCCGACCAGGGCAGCCAATACGGCAGCCGGGTATTTCGGCAACGGCTGTGGCGCTATCGCATGACCCAGAGCATGAGTCGGCGTGGCAACTGCTGGGATAACGCGCCGATGGAGCGGCTGTTCAGGAGCCTCAAGACGGAATGGCTTCCGACCACGGGGTACATGAGCCTGCGGGAAGCCAAGCGGGATATCAGCTACTACCTGATGGATTACTACAACTGGCGGCGCCCGCATCAACACAATGATGGGATACCGCCAGCAGAGGCCGAAAATCGGCTTAACTGTGTGTCCGGATTTAGTTGACCACTACAGCCCCTGCTCGGACAGGGAGGGCAGGCCCCGCTTGCCTAAGCCCAGATACCAGTTACGCCGCAGCACGGGATCCTCGGGGCGCTCTTTCCAAATTGACAATTTCGGGAGATTCTTAGGGATCGTGCGAATAACCTCTCGATAGTGGGCAATATCGGCGGCACTAAGCGCCGCGCTGCCCAGCGGGCCGAGAACATCGAGGAAACGGGCAAGATTGCTCTGGCGTTGGCTCAGGGTCTTGGGTTTGAGCTTTTCCACATGTTCGCTGTGCTCGTTGAATCGGGCCACCAGCCATTCCAACGATTGACTGCACGCAGAGGGGGCAACCAAGGCTCCACCGACGGGCACCGGCTCGGCGTTGATCGTTGTTGGCAACGTGGCGAGAGCGTCAGCCATCCGCCGGGATTCTATGAGCTGGCCTTGTGTCCGTTGGGCAATGCCAACCGCTGTACGGGCCAGCTCCTTCGCCTTCTGAGTCACTGTCTGAGCAGTCGCCAGCTCTTTGCGAGAGCGTAGTGCTGCAAGGCGTTGCTCGTTAATCTGGTCTTGCAGTGCGGCCAACTGTTCCCCGAGCCGGATTTGTTCTCTTTTCGCGGCGATCTTCGCCTTCATGATTTCTGAGATTTCAGCCATGTCTACTTCCTGATCGGCTTCCTGAACTAATGCCAATAATTCGTCGAGCAGGAGCCTGCCAAGTTGGAAAGCATGGATCCACAATTCTCCCGTTTTAGCGCGACTTTTTGTGCCAAGTGAGAAACGGGTCTCACGAGGAGCGCCGTACTGGCGGAGGGAAGGGGGGAAGATCAGGCGGTAGCAGTAGACACCACAGCGGTTTTTGATGAGACCGGGATAGAGCATATGTGACACCTCAGTGTGCCACTCCCTGACCAGCCATAAAGAAAAAGCCCTGACGAATCAGGGCTTTAGAAGGTGGTGGAGCTGGGGGGATTTGAACCCCCGGACCGTGCAGCTTTACCAATTGAACTATAAGGCTTTTTTATTTTCCAGTTGGATTTTGGATCAGGATTGGCGCTTTTGCAGTCTGGCCGTCGTACTCGGCAAGGTAGGATCCGTAGTGCCGAAACAGCATTTCTGGCCCCTTGTGTCCCATCTGGGTGGAGAGCCAAAACAGGTTGCAGCCGCGGCTGATGTTGGCGGTGGCGAAGGTGTGGCGGGTTTGGTAGAGGTGGCGGTAGCGAACGCCGGACCGCTTGAGGGTGTAGAGCCAGGCTTTCTTCCTGATGGCGTCGGCCCCGGCCCAGGGCTGGTTGAGCTTGGGGTCGTCAAAGACATACTCCCCCCGCATGAAGGTGAAGCGCTTCTGGCTGGTCAGCGCCGCCAGCGCCTCGCTGGTCAGCTCGATGGTGCGAGTCCCGGCCCTGGTCTTGGTGGTCTTGATGACCCCGACCACTTTGGCGCGCGACACCTGCACGGTGTTACCGACCCAGTCGATCTCCTCCCAGCGCAGGGCGCACAGCTCTGACGGCCGCATCCCGGTTGCGAAAGCGAAGGAGAACAGGTTGGCCCACTGCTCATTGATGCCGTGGGCTGTTGAGATGATGGCGGCCACTTCCTCCGGGGTGAAGGGGTCCACGTCCTTGGCTCCTTGTTCGGGAACTGAACTCCCGTCCAAATATCGGGAAACGGTCACCAGCGAAACAGGGTTTGATGCGAGCAAACCATCCGTGACCGCCTCGTCTATGGCGCTGCGCAGGAACGACAGCCGGTTGCGGGCCGTCTTCGCGGTAGTGCCTCCCCTGATCAGCCAGTTTTTCACCTGGGCGGGGGTCAGCTCCGAGACGGTGATCCCGTGCAGATCGGCCAGCGCCTTGTGGCATTTGCGGTATCCAACCATCGTGGATGGGCTCAGCCCCCGGCGCTCGCAACGCTGCAGGTACTCGTCCAGGTAGTCGGCCACCTTGGCGGCGATCGAGGCGCCGCCGAACATCCGCAGCTTCTTGGATTTCGGGAAGTAGTCGGCATAGGCGAATTGGCCCCGCTCTATCTTGCCCTGGATCTCCCCGAGCAGGCGGGAGGCGTAGCGCACGTTGGCGGTGGTGTTCGGCAAGTTGGACAGGGGCTCACGACAGCGAACCCCCTTGAACGTGAAGGTGATATTGATCGTATCCCCGCGGACCGTTACGCCGCGTGGGAGCTGTTTTTCATTGCCCACTTGGTTACCTCCGCGATGTTGACCCAACGCTCCTTCACCCCGTCCACGTTGACGATGTGCACCCCCAGCTGCCAGATACCGCGCTGGATCCGCTTGTTGATGGTGTCCCGGTCGGTGAGCTCGATGGTGCTCAGGTAGGTGCTGAGCGGGATGGCGTCAGGCATTCTCATTATGATGAGCTGGCCCTGAATGTGGCTTTGCGCCGGGTCTGCTGCTGTTCCCATGGTTGTTGGTCCTCGTCAGTCTGGTGATTTCATCCCGGCCCGCTCGGTTGTAGAGGAAGCATTCGACCTGCTTCCTGCTGCTGGCCGCCTGGTCAAGGCGGTACTCCCCGAACGCCGGGCGTTTGAGTTGGTGCTGGTTGGCCAGCCGGCCAATGGCCTGGGCGCTGACCCCCAGCTCCTTGCCCAGCTCGGTGGCGCTCCAGAGCTGGCCAGCAACCCGGGGCGCTTCGATGGGCAGATCGAAGTGCGCCAGGATGCGGCCGATCTCGGCGAGCTTGGCCGATCGGGAAAGGGTGGGGGAGCGCACGGCGCTGACCAGCTCGTTGAGAAGCTGGCTGTCCTGGTCGATGGTCAGTTGAAGTTGCTGCATGGCGTGGCCCTCCTGTCCCAGAGGATGGGGCGCCGGTTGTATTGAAGGAAGGGCCGCTATTTGGCTGGCTCACCAACCACCAGATCATAAGTGGCTGAGAAAATGTCAGGCTTGCATGGGTAGAACTCCCCAGCAACCCCCTTGATAATGAAGTCTCCTTTGGACGCGACCATGGTTCCTTCTGGGGTGTGAATTTTTAACTCATACGATTCGTTGTCCCACTCACCACCACGTCCCATCCATGACAGGATTTCTGTTGCATCACCAGTCCACTCACCATTGAACTGCATCGCCTCCACAACTACAGGCTTTTTTCGATACATTGCCATCGTTTTTTCTCGATTAGTCGCTGCGGAAGCGACCACGTCAGCAGCCATGGCGTTAGCCAGTTCTGGAGCCAATACTGTCGTGGCGCTGATCAGCCTGTACTCGCCAGCCTCATGCTCGCTCGGCCAGCCGACCAGTTCGGCATGAACCTTGATGAGGCCGGACTTTGGCAGGCCAGAGCCGAGAGCATCAATAAACTCCTTGTCGCCATCCTCGGCTATATCATCAAGAACCATCTTCCGCACATCTGCTTCATGTGCTGACACCTCAAGAACGGCACCAGCCGACCAGCTCACACCAAGGGCTATCAGGGCTTTGAAAGTCATATCCATGGTCTATTTCCCCTTAACTTTGCAGCGGTTGCTGCTTTGGTTCGATTGTCACCACCCCGAGATCGCACTCGAACTGGATTGGCTGGCCGTGGTCTGCTGCGACCCAGCACATCACCCGACTCATGCAGCTCAGGGCCTCCTCGGTACCGAGCGCCACCATGGCGGCGGCGATCTGCTCGGCGAATTCCTTGTTGTCAGCCATCAGCCACCTTTCACAAACAGGTCGGCCGCCACGATGACGGCCAGAATGTTAATGGCCAGGATTGCGAGCCCGGCGGCCCGCTGTCTGGTCATGCCGCCACCTCGTCAGCCAAGTGCGGCACGGGGAGGATTATGGTCTTGCCGAGCTTGATGGCCAGAGCGTGCTCTGCTCTGGCGCCGGCGCTGCGCTCCCAGCCAGGCAGCATGACCAGCTGATCTGCCATCTTGACCATCTCGATGCAGATGGCCATGTATTCGTGTTGCTCCAGCCCATCCGGCAGGATCGCCGGGTTGAGAGCGACATGCCCGAGGGCGCGTAGGCGCTCTGCTTCCAGGTTGAAGGCGTCGCGGTTGAAGTTGGGCAGGCCTGACATAGGCCCGGCGATGTAGATTTTCGCCATGAATTACTCTGCCTCCCCATACTTGGCCGCTGGCACCGTCTCACCTACTGGCTCGCCACAGCTGCACTGGTCGCGCACCACGCGGCCAAAGATGCCCTCAATGGAGATCCCGGTGCGGGCAGCGATGCGCTCCTGAATGCCCTTCTTGGTGATGGACACGGCCATGCGCATCATCTGGATCAGGCTCTGCTCGTCCTTGGTTTCGATGCACTGGCGGATGTGCGCCATCAACTCGTGCGGGACCTCTCCCGGGAATTCTGGCTCAGCCTGCACGTCGGCAATGCAGGAGGTGGTGGATGCCTTTACCATGCTCACCAGCTCGGTGACCGTGGCGGGGTTGGCGGCGGCGATGAAGTGGGCGTTGGCGCGGAACATCTCACCGTAGTGCCCGCCTTTTTTGGCAGACGGAAGAGAACAGATCAGCTGGTAGCCACTGCCATTCCAGTCAGCAGGATCCTGCCTGACGCTCCAGTCTCCGAATTGCGGGGTTTCAGCGGATACCGCCCAAGGCCCAGGCGTTGAGGCTTTGGCCAGCTCCAGCAGCTTTTCCAAGTCAATATTCATGGTTGGTCCTCATTGAAAAGCCCCGGACTTGCCGGGGCTATGGTTATGCCCGCCAGCCCCGGTACCCGATAAAGCCGGGATCCATGACTTGCCTGAACGGCAGGACGGGGAGGTGGGCTATCAGGGTCTTGAGCTGGGGGTTATCGGGTTGGCTGTCGATGGTGACCCGGGCGCCGGGGTTGATGCGGAGGTATCTGGCGCGGGTCTCTTCGGCTTCGGTGCGGGTCAGGCCGGGCTGGATGATGGGGGCTCTATAGCGCACGGCTCACCTCCTTCCGGCTTGGGGGCGGCAGCGAGCAGAGCATCGCGGCAGTCAGCAATGAACTCTTCGCGTGGGCGCCGATAGTTCGCATGCAAAGAGGAAAATCCCTTGCGCTTGCTGCACAACATGCCGCTTGTCCACCCAGCGTCCAGCTCCGCCTCGATCTCTGTGATTGCAGTATCCACATCATCGCTCAAGCGCTTGAATGTGTGGTTGTCGCGCATGTAATAGACCGGTTCCGGCACATGGCCAGCCAGCAGCGCGTCGATGCGCTGGAGTTTCCCAGTCCAGTTGTTTACACCCTCCTCGTTCTTGCAAATCTTGCAGTTGTGCAGGTGAATCTCGGCACCTTCACGCAGTTCATGCAGCAGATCCAATGCCCCCTTGAGTCGGCTCTGCAGCTGGTCGTTCTGCTCCTGCAGTTCGCGGTAGTCGGCGGCGACCGGTGAGGTAGTGGCATCAGTCCATTCGGTGTCAGGACGATCCTGATGCAGGCCGGCCAGCACTCTGTCGCGAGCACCCTTAACCTGATCCCACGCTTCCGCGCCGTTCTGCGCACCTCCAGGTGCGTCTAACCCTACGCAGATGTCGTGCAGCTCATCCATCATCATGGCGAGTGCGTTGCTGCCGATGCGCTCCAGCGCCTGGCCTGCCAGTGCCGCCTCGATGCGCTCAAGGAAGGCATCAACAGCCGGCAGATCGTCGATTGCCACCCCTATCGCCGGCACTATTTGGGTTACCTCTCGCAACAGGTCGGCCAGCAACTGGCAGCGGTCGCCCATCTTCATGACCGTATCAGCCAGCCCGCTTACTTCGGAAAAGGGGACAAATGCCCCCTCTTTGCGTTCTTCCATAACCGGCCCTGTGGCGGTCAGCTCAAGGTCGTATCGCTTCACGATTGCTCTCCTTCCACAAATTCGAGGGCGGTGGCCACCTCCGGCAGCAGCTCGTCCCAGGTGGCGATGTCGCCGTTCATGTGCCAGCCGGCCACGCCCTGGCTGTTGTTCATCACGCCCACCACGCCATTCAGCGCTTCGCGCAGCACATCCCGCTGCTTGGTCATGGCGGCCAGCTTCTGCGCCGGGGTGAGGCCATGGGTGCGCTGCATGGTGATGGTGAAGGGGCCTGTTTCCGGATGGCTGCCGCTCAGCTCCAGGTAGTTGGTGGCGCCGTTGGCCTTGAACTGTCCGGCGAACGATGCCGCCACCATCTGCAGCGCCATGCCTGACATGGAGATGTTGAGCCCGTCATTGGTGGTCATCTCGTTGAGGTAAGCCTGCTTGGCCACAAACTCGGCCAGGCTCACGCCCTCCAGCTCCTTGGTGTCGTAGCCGTCCAGCAGGTTGTAACAAGCAACCAGACGCCCTGCGAAGGCTACCAATTCAGGGGAGTCCTCTGTATGCCCTTCCATCCTGACCACCACCTCGGCAATCGCGCTGTGCCCATCAACATCGATGGTAGCGTTGCAGTCGTTCAGGTCGTGACGCTGATCCAATCGCAGCACGGCGTTCTTGAAGTCGCTCATGCCGCCTTCTCCTCTGCAGGGGCTTGGTAGTCCATCATGGTGCAGAGGTCGGTGATGGCCTTCGACAGCAGGATGAGGTTTGCAGCGTTGCACTGGCGCCAGTGGTGGGCGTAGTCATCGGCGTCATCGTCCGAGTCGTAATCCGGCATGGCGATGGCTCGCAGGCTGAAATCACTGTTCAGCTTGAAGCTGATGGGTTCGTGCCACAGCTCCAGCTCTTCCACCTGGTAGCCAGCTTCCAGCAGGGAAACCACATCGGATGCGCGATCCCCGTTGAGATCCATGCCCTTGAAGGTCACCATCTCTTGCGCGGTGTCGGCAGACTTGAGCTTGACGAACTGGAGCGGGGAGAAGGGGCCGAGCGCTTCCGGGCGCTCTGCACTATCGGTCAGGTAGTCTTTCAGGCGGTTGCTGATCCCCATCTTGATGTCGTCGATGTGGATGGTCTGGGTCTTGAGGGAGCCCATGCACTTCACCAGCAGGTGCATGACCACCTTGAGCGGGCGCTTGGTGGTGGTGTTGAGGTACAGCAACTCGTTGCTCTGGTCGTACAAGGCGTGAGTGAGCGTGGTTTCATATTCAGCCGTGGCGGCCATCTCAACAATCAATTGGTCCTTCATGGCCAGTTTCTCTTTGCGGGTAACCTTCTCACGCAGACCGGAGGTGACCAGCGCATCAACACGCTCTTTAAGCTTGCGGTTGACGATCTTGGTCGGGATGAGCTTGTTGTCTTGGCGCACAACGAATGAGAAGCCAACGCCTGGCAGGTTGGTAACCAGCTCGCCGGTCACCTGATTGTTCTCGAACCCGGCGCAGCTGAGCTGGTTTTCAGTGAGCGGGGTGAAGGCAAGCTCGGCCAGGTGTTCGCGCATGGCGTTGATGGCGGGGAGCTTGGCGCTGTAGACACTGGCAGATTTGAGTACGGAGTGATTCATGGTCAGGGATCCTTTTGGTTGGTTAGGTGCGGGCTTTTGCCAGCAGGTCGTGGATCTTCTTGGCTGCGGCCTCGGCGGTTTGCCTGTCGCAGGTGATGCCGCCTGGCAGAACGAACTTGCCTGGCTGCTTGGGATCGGGCATGACGACGCCCAACCCGATGACTACTGCACCGCAGTAGGGGTTTTCCGTGGCTTTCATGGGGTTCCTCGACTTGCCCACCGTTTCTGTGGGGATGGCGGTGGATGGGTTGGGGGTATCAGGCGGCAGCGCTGATGGGCTCTGCTCCTGCCAGCAGCAGTGTCAGCTTGCTGACATCGCGGATCCGGCATTCGCCGCGCCAGTTTGGGGCGAAGATGAGGAGCATGGAGCCCTTGGGGTTGCCCTTCATCTCCTCGCCGGTGGCCTTGTTGATGAAGCTCACCCGGCCGTTGCGCCACTTGCCATTGGCATCGTGGTAGCCGGTGATGTGCCGCACCTCGCTGGCGCGCATACCGGGATACCATTCGGTGCTGGTGTCCTGGGGGACCAGCATGACGGTGCCGATGCCGCACCCATGCTGCTCGATGGCCTTTTCCACCCACGGCCCGATATCGGAGTAGGGCGGATTGAGCCATGCCCAAGGCGAGCGCACTGACGGGCTGATAAAGTCGCCCCAGTCCACGCTCAGGGCGTCGATATCCGGTGTCAGGAACTTCTCGCAGAGCGCCGTTTCCGGCAGGGCGGCGGCATCGAGGGCGAAGTTGAACTCCCGATCCAGCGCCCGGAACAGCCAGAGCGGGGTCTGGGTCATGTCGCGGGTGGCTTCTGGAGTGGTAGAGCCGCGGTAGTCGCTCATGCTACCTCCCCTCCTGCTGCATTTACCTCAAGGAGCTCTCGGCCAAGTTTGGTGATGGTTGCCTTGGCGCGACCGTGCCGGATCCGAGCCTTCTTGCGCTGTTGGATCAGGGTGTGGGCCTTTCGGCAGTGCCCACAAATCCCGCTGCTCGCGATCTCGTCTAGGTATTCGGCAGCCTCCTCGCTGGTTAGCCGGCGCTCTGACTGGTGGCCGCCATAGTGATCCTCGGTGGTGGTCGCCGTGTAGGCTTCGATCAGATGCGGGCGTTTCGGGTAGTCGGCCTCCTGCGGGCACTGTCCCAGCTCAAAAGCGATCTCGTCGGTGAGCCTTTCGACTTCCTGTCGCGTCTCGCCATACCGGAGGATTGCCTGCATGGCTCGGTTCTCGATCTTCGGTTTCATGCTGCCTCCTGGTGTTGCTCTTCCTGCTTGCTGGCGGCGAACTGCTCCTCCCACAGCTTCACCTTGAGCTCGCAGGCATAGACGATCTGGCCGACCAGCTTCTGGCCGATCCCCTTCACCTTGTCCAGCTTGTTCCCCTGGTGGCTCATCACCTTGTAGAGGGTGTCGATCCCGGCCTCTTCCAGCGGCTTGATGGTGCGCGGCGGTAGGCCGCATTCATGGATGCTGACTGTCTTGGCCCATTCGGTGCGGGGTTGCAGGTGGGGGTGGCTCTGCTCCAGCGCCTCCTGCATGAAGGCGAAGATATCCCGGGTCATCTTGTCCGGTACCCCAGCACCATATGGAGTCGGGTAGATGGGGTTCATCCACTGGCTCAGCATGACCGAACAACCGGAGCCATCGGATTTCATGGCGTGCAGCTTCCAGTTGAGGTCATTGATGAGGTAGGGGAGGTTTGACTGCAGGCCGTGATCCACCAGGTAGACATTCCAGAGCGTGCCGTCCTCGCCCTTGTAGGTCTTGGCAAGGTGCTTGAACCAGACCAGCTTGGCATCACGGCAGATCTCGAGCTCCATGATGACGCCGTGGCGGCTTTCCAGCTCACGATCCTGCTCGTTGATGGCATCCAGCAGGTCTTTGATGCGGCGCTCGAGTTTCAGCACCTCGGCGCGGTAGGCGGCCTCATTGCTCTTGTGCTTGGCGATCGCGGTGCGCTGAAGCTCCAGCTGGTCGTTTTTCTCCTTGATGCGGCGCTTCATTCCTGCCGGGTCCATGGCCTTGAGGTCAGCCAGCTGGCGATCGGTCTGGCGGGAGGTGAATTGCAGGGCGCTGAATTTGGCCTCAATCTCGTTCAGGGCGCGCTGCGCCTTGTAGAGCTCGCCTGCTTTGGCTTCCAGCTCGGCGGCGCCTTCTTGCCGTGCGGCAACGATGCGCTGCTCGGCTTCGGCTACCTGCTGGCGCAGCTGGCTGACCAGGGCAGCCTGGGTGAGCAGCTCGCCATCCCGGCCTTCCAGCTCGCCGATCAGGGTGTTGAACTCGTCGATGTGGGCGTTGGCCGCCTCGCTGATCATGGTCAGGTTGGCAGTGAGCAGGGTTTCAAAGCTGCCAATGGCGGCTTTGGCCGGGCCATCCGGCATCAGCAGGATGTTGCGGATCTGGCTGGTGAGGGTGTGCAGGGCGAGACTGGTCGCCTCGCTGGGGTTCAGCGTGGTCATGGTTGGTCCTCTGGGATTGAAAAGGCCCGCAGTGAGCGGGCCTTGTTGGTTATTGCTGGGCGCTGTGCCCGGTACTGAGCTGCTTCTTGCGCTCGCCGGCGATCTGCTTGATACCTGCGATGATGTTCTGGTCGCCGGTTTCGTTGGCCCAGGTCCAGGCGGTGGTGTATGCCTGCTGCCATTCGGTGGTATCACATGCCCCCTCGATGGCGGCGCAGTGGTCGGCGTAGGCGTTGGCGTGGTCGGCCTCGTCCGACTGTGGTTCAGCGTCAATAACGGCCGGGGATGCCTGCTGCTCGGTGGGAGCTGTTTGGCGGGCTGACTTGATGCGATCCAGCACGGCGCTGGTGCGGCTGGCTGGTTTGGCTGCTGGGACGCCGGTAGGCGCAGAATTGAGTTCTTTCTCCACCGGGTAATCTTCGACCTCTTCGGCCACCTTGAGACCCCTGAGCACGTCGGCAAACACATCGCGCAGCGCAAAGGCTCGGGCGCGGATGGAGAGCATCCGCTGCAGGTTCTTCTTGTAGGTGTCCTTGTTGAGGTGGCCAGCGAGGCGCGCATCTTCTTCCGAGAAGGTGCGGGTCTCTTCCGGTTCGCCACGGCGTTTGACGCTACATATGGCTGTCTTGGTGGCAGCGTCCCAGTCCTGCTTGATGTACTCGCAAAGGCCGGAGCCGCGCACCAGTGCTACCAGGGCGTCACCCCATACCGCAGGCACGTTGTTGATGACGGCGATATTTTGCAGGGCTTGCAGCGGCTTCAGGCCAATTTCAGAGCCCCACTGGCAGGCGACCAGCACATCCCCGGCTTTCCCCTGATAGGACTTTGGCACAAGGTTGGAGTTGGCCAGCATATCTGCCAGCTGCATGGCCTCTTGCAGGTTCTGCGGCTCCATGAGGAATCCGCCCTTGTTTTGAGTGATGGTTGCAATGTTATTCATGGTTACCCCTTAATTGACCCGGAACGTGCGGGAAGTGGATGGCTTGGTGTATGCGGCATAAGTTGCCGGGTCTGCCTTTTTGAAGGCTGTGGAGTCAAAACGATTGGTGGTGACCGGCTTCCAAGTGGCCATGGTTGCGCCGTTGCGACTGAGCACCTGCGCCGAACCCATGAAGCCCTGGATCTGGCCGTCCACCTCCTTCCTCTGGCTTTCCAGCTCGGTAATCGCCTCGCTGAGCTCCTTGCGCTCGATGATGAGCGACATCACCTCGCTGTCAGCCTCAACTACTTCCGCTGCGGCATCTTGCTCCACAGCCTCAAGCTGAGCTGCCCCCTCCGGCGGCAGGTCGGCGATCACGCAGTCAAACCAGAAGTTGGTTGCTGCTTCAACCATTGCGGCGATCAGATCCTCATTGCGCGGAATGGTGTAAATCCGGTAGTCACGCCCATCGATGAGCACGGCCAAATCAGACTCTTGCCTTCCTGTCACCAGCATGTAGTGCTGGCACTGGAGCAGATAGCTCTCTGGCACTTCATCGCACGCTGTGATGAGGTTACCGCGCTCGTCGTAGACGTTGCCTGGGCCGAAACCAGCCTTCTTGGCGGCGAACCCGCTGGCGGTCTTGCACTCCAGTACCTTGTGCTCACCGACCATCCGATCAACGTTGCCTACCATCCAGGGGGCCACTTCTGCTTGGTAGTGGGTGTCATCGACTGTCACCAGCTGCCCGGTACGCTCGGCGTATTCATCGGCAACCACCGCTTCCAGTTTGTGCCCCCAGTGAATGGCGGGCTTGTCGGACAAGTCATCCGGGGTTTTGCGACCGGTCTTGATCAGCCAGAGGTCGAACGGTGTCTGATACTTGTTCAGGCCAAGGATGGTTCCGATCTCGGATCCTCCGATGCCGAGCCGGCGGCGCAGGTGCCACTGCTCGTCTGGACTCAGGGCTGCTTGGTCGATGTCTGCCAGCAGCTTCTCGCAGTAGGCTTGGTGTTGCTGGCGCATTGTCAGTGTGTTGGCGGGTGCGTTCATGCTGCATTCCTCCTGTCCTGGTACTGCTCCCACTGCTCCTCGCTCATGGCGGTTTGCAGGTCGGCGGTGTGACAACCCCATGCTTCCTCGGCCATGGCGGCCAGGGCAGCGTCCATCAACTGCTTGGTGAGCTGCATCAACGGGGCGGGCTCGACCTCGGTCATCAGCAGTAACATCGCCTGGTTGAGCTGCAGGTCCTGGTCGTGGTTCACCTCGCGCAGCAGGGTCGATAAGTCAGTTTCGAGCTGGCCAGCCAGCAGCAGAGGGCGGTTGGCTGCGGTCCACTCGGCGATCCACTCGGCCTTGGCGTTGGCCTCGGCTTCGCGGCTCTCCAGCAGGGCGAGCAGGGCGGTTTCGTTGGTCATGGCTACATCTCCATTTCCAGTCGCAGGGTGCGCCGTTCGTGATACTCCTCGATGGCGCGGCGGGTGGCGGCTTTGGTCTTGGCCATCCGCTTTTGCTCGGCGGATGGGGCGGCATCTACGTGGTACTTGCGGCGGGTGGGTGGCACCATTGCGCCGCGAAAGCCCATCACCTGGGCTTCGGTCAGATTTTTCATGGTCTGGGTCCTGTGGTGGTTAAAAACAAAAACCCCAGCACGAGGGCTGGGGTTGTTGGTTGAAACTGGCGCTGGTTAGCGTGGCTGCATCAGCGATTTGGTGCGCCGGGTGACGGAAGCCAGGGTCAGCTTCATCAGGTCGGCCAGGTCGTCATTGCTCATCAGGTCGAGCATGCGCTGCATGTCGCGCGGGTCGGTGGGGTCAATGACGTGGGCGCAGTCGGCAACCGGCCAGAGGGTGAGGCTATCCCCGCCGTGGCGGCCGCTCATGCTGCCGCTGTCTGGCTCGATGCTGAGCATGTAGCGGGTGGCGCCCAGCTTGTGGCAGAGGGCCTTGGCTAGTTGCTGCCCGCTGCATTTGTGCAGTTCGCTGGCAACGGGCGGGAAGGGGATGTCATTATCAGTCAGCTCGGCAAGCTGGCGGTGCAGCGCTTCGCTTTCGCTGCGGCGGGCGGCTTGAGCGGCAGCGTAAACATCGACTTCATAAGTGGTATCAATCCAGCCCGCATATTTCATGGCGACCAATTCAACAGCCCATGTGCCCGGCCTGTTACCACCCCTAGTGGTTACCAAAGCGGGCAGGCCCGCTTTGGCTTCTACCGCCGCAATAAAGTCGCTATGGAAGCGCTTGAACTCGCTGGGCTTGTGCGATGCGGTGGCCTTGCCTTGGGCGATGGCGGCTTTATGCAGGTCGTTGAGGTTGTACATGCCGTTGGCAGTAATAGATATGGAGTGATTGGCAACAGTGAGCTGAGTGTTCATAGTTGATTTCCTTCGGTTCAAAAATGAATCGCCACCGAAGAGACCAATCTTACTGGTGACGAACTGAGCAGGATTGGTCTTACCGGGAACCAAAGAAACCGGCGCCCCCTAAGGGGCTCCTGCCCAGCCCGTCATAACTGAAATTGCGGGTACTACTGGGCCGCACATAAAAAAACACGCTGGCGCGTGTTGTGCGCTTTAGTTCATCGGGAGACCAATCCCGGCAACGGATTTTGCCGTTGCTTTTATAGTATCTAGAAACATTGGCATGGTTGTCAATCCATGAAAAAGCCCAGCAGTTGCTGGGCTTGGTCTGGTGGTCGTTGTGGCGACTACTTTGGTTGGTATTTTTCGAAGTAGCTGGCGGCCAACTCTTGGCCTTTGGTGAGTTGGTCTGGGGTAAGGCGTTGTGCAGCATTGTCACGCGCTTCGCTGGATTGCTTGGAACCATTGGCTGCTGCTACGGAATACCAAGCATATGATTTAACAAAGTCCTGTGGAACGCCCTCCCCGCGAGAGTATATGGCGCCAAGGTTATGTTGCGCCATTTCATCACCACGCTCAGCAGCTTTGCGGAACCAGGTAACTGCTTGCTTATAATCTTGCGGCATTCCTCGACCTTCGCTGTACATCACCCCCAAGTTATACTGTGATCGCACGTGACCAAGTTCTGCGGCCTTGCGAAACCAAGATGCCGCTTGCTTATCGTCTTGTGAAACCCCTAACCCATTGACTGACATGAGACCCAGACTGAACAGTGATTCGAGCTCCCCTTGCGCGGCCGACTTGTTGTACCAGAATGCAGCTTGTTTATAATTTTTAGTGATACCTCTGCCATCTTCGTACATCCGCCCCAAGAAGTACTGAGCATCAGCATGGCCTAGATCTGCAGCCCTCTGGTACCAAATTACAGCTTGCTTATCGTCTTGTGGCACGCCTTTACCTATGTCATAGCTAAGCCCAAGGAAGTATTGATCCTCTCTGTTGCCAGCCTCAGCTTGTTTGATGACCCTTGCCATGTCAGCAGCACTGGGTTCTGCCTGCGCTACTGGCATCACCAGCAACGTCAACCCCAGCAACACCGCTCCGATCCAACCCCCGACTCGATTCATAACCCCTCCTTGTTTCGAAGGGGGCATTATGGATCTGTTTGGGGCGGCTGTCAGCCTGCAACCCCCTGATGCAAGGGGCTCCAGGCTGGCCACTGTTGCCAGTGGCCTGCGTTCACGTTCACGCACCGCCTTCCGGATTGAACGGGGTATCGGCGCATCCTTACCGGCATTGGGATTCGTGGTTGTGAGCCGGTTCCAGACTGTTAAAGAGCGTGCCCAGCCAAATTTGGCGTGAGCGAAGCCAAAGCCACCTTGCGGTGCTTGCGAAAGAGGCTTTGGCTACGGCGCTATGAGGGAAGCGCCAGACCCGGGTCAGATGGCGTTGCGGTGGAACTCGGCCCGCCAGTGGAGGAGGGCGCGGCATTTCATGGCGGTCAGGGTGCGCACCTTGGCAGACTGGGCGGCGCGGGCGGCGACGAGCTGGTGCCGCTCGGTGGCCATCATGGCAACCGCCAAGCGTTGCTTGATGGTTCGGCGGCGGGTGGCGTTGCCGTTCAGGCGGTCGGCGATGGCGGCAACGATCTGGTCGGCGCGTTTTGCGGCTCTGGAAATAGTGACTTTCATCATGTTATCCTTGCGTCTGTTGGCGAGTTGGTCCTCGCTAATTCCCAGTTGATTCGTCATGCTGGGTCCTGATTGCTGGGGTTGGTCCCTCGGCTTTCACTGACCGGGTGGTACCCGGTCCTTCGAAGCCCGCCTTGTGCGGGCTTTGTCGTTCTTACGCGCTGGTCAGGCGCTTCACTGCTGCCCTGGTTGGGGCTGGGTCCTGTTGCCGGGTGGTACTAAATTCTTTGCTGGCTTTTTACTCCGCCAGATCCGGAGGTTTGCCGGTTACGTCTCCGGCCCGGGCTCTCACCGTTCGTGTGGCATTACCCAAGACCTTCACCACGATTGGCCACCTTCCACGCTGCCCCTTGTTGTTTTGGTCTTGGTCGTTCTCTCAAGAGGACGATGAGAGAATCGTAATCTTTAGTGAACGGGCGGTCAACATCGATCTCTAAAATAAACGATATTTTTTTTGAGCAACAAAAAACCCGCCGAAGCGGGTTCATAAAGTGGTCTACATCATCGGTTACTTTTTAGATGCCGCCATACAGTAGCGACACCATTTTGTTAGCCCGTCAGGCTGATTGCTGTTCTTGTCAAAATTTGTTTTGAGCCTGCGCTTTTGGCAGTGGGGGCAGGTTTTATGGTGGCGGTCATCAGAATGTGAGAGATCCATACATGGCGAACACCACTTCGTCAGTCCATCACTACTGTTTGGGTTTGGTCTGAAATGTGAGCGCGATAGAGACTTGTTGCACTTCTGGCAAACCTTGCTCTGGCTGGTGATCTTGGTGACCTTCACCGCCTCTATGGTCACACCCCTTGGCGTGACGTCATGATAAGTGGTTGTCAGGTTATTGCCTGCCGCATTGGAAGGTGAGGAGGGCATAAGGGTCTTTTGTTGGGGCGTGTTGTCCGTTACAACCTTCTGGTTAATGTTTGGCGCTGAGCATGGTTGGCCTTTGTTGGCACTCATGAATCTATCAACCCCCTCTTTCTTCCAGTCCATGCTTCGCGAATCAGTTTCCCTAACCCTTTCGTAGGTGACTTGCCCAGTTGGAGTTTTTACTGTGTGACTCTCCCGTATGGTGGTCACATCCTTTGTTTTCGTCTTGTTGTTAAACCAAACGTAGGCACCTATTCCAAGTACGGCCAACAACAGCACATCAGAAACCTCCATGTCTGCAATTACTCCTTATTTTATTTCGCTGCGTCTCAGTTCTGACAACTTACCAAGCACGATAGCCTCACTGGATGTGACCGTGCCAAGCCTGGGATCATCTACACCGTAAACCCACCCATCAATTCCTGACATCGCCCTTAGCAGGCGTGCTTGGCCGCTCTTTTCCAGCCTAATCAGCATTACGGCGCCTTCTTCTGGGGTGCGATCGGCCAGGCTGAATATGCAGATATCACCGGCCACAATGCCTGATTTTGATAGGTGATCGTTTGTGGCCTCGATGGCAATGCTGTGGCTTTGGTTCTCTGCCACCACATACCGCCCGCTATTCATGTTCGGCAGCATATCTGTTGCCAGGTTCCCCACGTCATCCAAGGTCCAGACCGGCACTTTATCCGAATTGAACTGAATGTCGTTCAGCAGATCACCACTGCTGCGGCCGGTGTATAGCCATATGGGATCAACCTTCAGCACCCTGGCAATGGAAATCAGGGATGACACTCGCATTTCACGATTCGGGTTATTGATGGTGTTGCTAATCACGCTCTTTGATAAGCCGGTACGGCGCGCAAGCTCAGACATGCTGATGCCCAACTCTTGCAGCTTTTCCTCAAGGCGTTGCCCGAAAGTTTTCATCAATAACCTCTTGTTCTCTTTAGAGACTAAATTGTAATTCCTTGACTGATCACTTTGGGAGACGATGAAGATTGACATCGTTCTCTATAGAGGACATCATTTGCATGTCACCATGCACAGGACCCAGACCAATGAAGAAACATGAAGTAATCGGCTATTTCGGCAACATGGCCCGCGCCATGAAAGCGATTGGCATCTCCCGCAGCCTTGCCGTGAAGTGGGGGGAGGTAATTCCAGCCCAGCATGCAGTCAGCTTTGTCATTGCCAGCAATGGCGAGCTGCGGCTGGGACTGGAGGATTACCCCCTGATCAAGGAGCAAGACCATCCTACCCAGCAGGCCGCCTGACCACCGGCCAGCTTTTCTATCCAACATAGAGGACCAACCCCATGGGAAGAGTATCGCTCCCCGATCATGAAAATATGAGCACCCGCTCCCCGCTGCGGGTGCGCGGCACCCCAGCTCAGCGCCAGGTATGGCAGGAAGTAGGCGCCGAGTGTGGCATGACCGAAACCGCATTTGCCCGCACCTCGTTGCTGATCCTGCTCAAGGCCATATCTCAACATGAGCCACAAATCCTGGCGAGGGCCGTGAAACGGGCCAATCGGAGCTTGCTGGAGCAGGGTTTTCCGCCCGTGACCGTCGAGGAGATCCTGGAGGGCTCCGGCCTGCCCGAGCGCGGCCTGCTCCAGTTCAGCCAAGAAGACGAGGCCGCCTACAACGAGGAGCGCCCGCTGCGCCCCCTGCAAAAACTCATCAACTTTGTCCTCGGGAGGTAACCCCATGACTATGCAACACCGTCCGCCGCGCCCGGCATCCCAGCACGTCAGCGATCGCGACAACATCATCCTGAAGTCGGTCATGCACGAGCTGGCCCTAGCCCTCGACGAGCCGCTGATCTCGACCGCTCACGCAGCCGGCACCGACCGCCAGGCCGTCCGCCTGGCCCGCGAGCTGGAAGCCCGCACCCTGGAGCGTGCCGAGTCGCAGCCCAGCGCATAAGCAGCCCCTGCCCGCCTCACCAGCGGGCAGCTTAAACACCACAGGACCCAACAATGACCAATTCAACCATGGCCCATGGGGGCCACCCCTTGCCGCACTCTTTGCCGCATGACCTCAACCACTGCCCGCTGTGTGGCGGTGAACTGCAATCCGGTAACGATGACCGCGCCTTTGAGTGCCCGGCTTGCGCCTACACCGAGCAGGAGGTGGCGGCATGAAAGCAATCGACCTTTTTGCTGGCCTTGGTGGCTGGTCTACCGGCGCCGTTATGGCCGGTTGCGAAGTGCTTTGGGCTGCCAATCACTGGCAGGAAGCTGTGCACTGGCATAGTGAAAACCACCCAGACACCCAGCATATCTGCCAAGACCTGCACCAAGCTGACTGGACGCAGGTACCGAGCCATGACCTGTTACTCGCCTCGCCATGCTGCCAGGGGCACAGCAAAGCTCGCGGCAAGGCAAATGGAAATCCGCAGCACGACGCCAGTCGCTCAACGGCGTGGGCTGTGGTGTCCGCCCTTGAGTTTCACCGGCCGCAAGCCGCCATCGTCGAGAACGTTCCTGAGTTCCTTGATTGGTCGCTGTATCCGGCATGGGCTGCTGCCATGCAGGCGCTGGGTTATTCCTTGGCTCCGCATGTGGTCAACTGCGCCGATCTCGGGGTGCCACAAGAGCGGATCCGCATGTTTATCGTCTGTACTCGCTCAGCAAACCCATTAATCCTGAACCTGCCGAAGCTGGACCATGTTCCAGCGTCGCAGTTCATTGACTTCAACGCTGGGCGCTGGTCACCAATAGCCAAACCTGGGCGGGCGGAAGCAACGCTGGAGCGTGTTGCTAACGGTAGGGCAGTACACGGAGACCGGTTCGTGATGAGCTACTACGGCAACACTCGTACTGGGCGAAGCATTGAGCGCCCGATCGGCACCATCACCACCCGCGATCGCTGGGCTGTCGTGGACGGCGACCGTATGCGGATGCTCACGGCAGAAGAAAACCTGCTGGCAATGAGCTTCCCGCGCGATATCAAGCGCCCAGACAACCACCGGCTGACTGTTCATATGGCTGGCAACGCCGTGCCGCCACTGGCTGGCAAGCGGATCATTCAGGCTCTGGTGGAGGCAGCATGAACACCGTTATCCAATTCCCGGGGGCAGGCGCCCCCATTTCCAAACCTATCAGCAGAGGTAGCAACGTGAGCGAAAATGCCCGCAATGGCTTCCGCCTCGCTTACTCCTCGATGCTGAATGCCCCCTGGTACAAGGATGTAGCCAAGAAGTCCGTGTGGCTGCATTTGCTGCTGGATGCGGCCTACGAGAGCCGTGAAGTCACCTTCAATGGCAACCGCCTCACCATTCATCGTGGTCAGCTGGCTTGCTCTGCTCGTTCGCTCGGGAAAGCGTGTGGCGTATCTGAGGATCAGGCTCGCCGGGCGCTGGACTATTTCGAGGAGGAGGGAGCGATCAGCAGGACGACCAAGCAGGGCAAGAGTGGTTACACCATCATCAGCCTGCTGAATTTCGACGCTTATCAGCGCGGAGTTTCGCAACACTTTAGCGCGGAGTATGGTGCGGAGTTTGAGGGCGCGCCAGATATGGGGTTAGAGGGTGATCGCCAACTCAGCGGCGCGGAGTTAGGTGCGGAGTATCATGCCGAAGATCTTATCATTAATAACAATATAAACTCTGAAGATAATAAACAGATCTCTTGTTCTGTTTCTGACGAAACAAAACCGGCTAAAAAAACGGCAGAGCCATCAGCGGATTCTCTGGCTGTGCTGAACCACCTCAACGCCGCATGCAATCGCCGCTATCAGGCCAAGCCAACCACCCTGCAGAACATCAACGCCAGACTGGCGGAGGGCTACTCCGTGGCCGATCTGCAACTGGTGATCGACTTCAAGCGCGAGCACTGGTCCGCAAACCTGAAAATGGCCGAATACCTGCGGCCAATGACCCTGTTTGCGCCGCAGAAGTTCGCCGGGTACCTAGCTGGCGCCCAACGCTGGGTTCAGATCGGTCGCCCGCGCTGCCTGAACGGCGAGTGGGAGGGCTTCGAGGGTAAGCGCAAGCCGATGTCCAACATTGCCGCCGCCCAGCAGCAGGCGCGCAGTCTCATCGAATCGGGAGCTGTCAGCTATGACGACGACACTCCCCTCTAACGTGACCGCACTGCCAGCCAACCAGGATGCGCCCGCCATGAGCGCCCGCATGGCCGCATTCATCGCTGAGGAGCTGCTGCCGCTGATGGCCGGGAGCTGGCCTGCCAGCGCCAACCAGCTGGATGCCAATGCCCGCGGTGTGGCGTTGGCTTGGGGTGGCGTGCTGCGCGGGTTCACTCCAGCCCAGATCCGGGAGGTGGTGCAGGACATGGCGGCCGATGTGGAGCGCCAGTTCGCCCCGCGTCCGGCAGAAGTGCGGGCAGAGATACTGCGCCGGCAGCCAGCCACGGCCGCACCAACCAGGGCACCGCGGCTGGAGATGTCCATCAGGGCATGCGAGATGGAGGCGACCGTGATTGTGTTGCAGCGTGACGGCGACGTGACGAGCGAGGCGGTGCAGGTTGAGCTGGACAGGATACTCACCGAACGCCGCCAGCGCGGTTACACCATCACAGGGAGGATTTAGGGATGTTCAACCAAGACGTGATCGCCGCGGTCGTGGCCGCGAAATTCTGCCGGGTGGTGATCTATCCCGCCGTGCGGTGCTGGTGTGGGGAGCGGATGCAGCTCGAGGTGGCCGACGAGATCGATGCGCTGGGATACACCGACCAGCGGCGTGGCGCAGGGCATTGGCTGGTGCAGAGCACGACGCCGGAGCGAGTGGCGGAGGAAGCCGCACGGCTGAGAGCCGCGCCAGTGCTGGTGTTGCGGTGTGATGCTTCGTTTGGGGCTGTGGATAACTTCGAAGGGGAGGGCCTTGCCAACCAGTGACACAGGGGGTAGCGCCCCGTACCATTGCCAGTGCCGGACCTAGACCACCCGGCTGTTTAACCAAAGGACCTAGACCATGACCAAACCACATACCCGAGATCTATCCATCGCGACCCAGCTGGGGCGCGTGATATCCATCATGAGCGACGGCAAGGCCCGCACCCTGCGCGACATCGAGCGCGAGTGCTGGAGCCGCTACGGCCACGCCGACACCCAGGCCGCCATCAGCGCCAGACTGCGTGAAGTTTGCTGCTACGGCTGGGTGAAGCATTCCAGCAATCAGGTCATCGACGGCAAGCAGGTGTGGCATTACCGCATCGAGCTGTCTCCCACCACCGAGGCCGTAGCGGCTAAGGCGGTGGCAGCATGAGATTCACCCACGCTATCGCAACCGTTCTGGCCGCCACTGCTGCCCAATCGCCCTGGTTCAACCCGCTTGATTTCAAGCCTGGCCATGGCTTCTGCATCCCCAACCCGCGCAATGACCGGGCCGCACAGCGTCAGCGTGCCGCCTCCAAGCGCCGCAACAAAGCCAAGCGGGGGTGAGGATGGAACTTACCCTTCTGAAAATGTCCGGCGGGGTGCTCGCCCCGTCCACTCCGGCCGATGCTGAGGCCATCAAGTTGATGCCGATCGGTACCACCATTCTGGCCAAGGGCAAAGGGCGCCGCAATCTGGCGTTTCATCGCCGTTTCTTCGCTCTGCTCAACCTGACGTTCGATTACTGGGAGCCAACTGGCGGCATGGTCTCGCCAGCAGAGCAGGGGATCCTGTCCCGGTTCGTTCGCTACCTCGCCCAGTTCGGCGCCGGCAGCGTGTTGGACAAGGCCAAGGATGAGTTTATCGACCAGCTGGCCAGCAGTCGTGTTGAACGCCATGGCCCCCAGGCTGAGAAGTCGTTTGAGGTGATGCGCAAGTGGCTCACCGTCGAGGCCGGTTATTACACCGTGGTGATGCTGCCGGATGGCGGCATGCGCAAAGAGGCCAAGAGCGTCAGCTTCGCCAAGATGGAGCAGACTGAGTTCTCCGACCTGTACCGGGCTGTGTTCGGGGTCTGCTGGCGCTATGTGCTGAGCAAGCAGTTTGCCACCGAGGAGGAGGCTGAGAACGCCTGCGCCCAGCTGATGGGGTTTGCCGGATGAGATTCGAGACCAGCCCAATCCGCTCCAGCGACCTGCGCGATGGCGCTCGCGGCCAGCTCTGCAAGATCCAGCTTGCTGGGGTCTGCATCGGTGGCACCGAAACCACCGTGCTGGCTCACCTGCCAAGCGCCCCGCATGGGATGGCGCTCAAGGGGGATGATTTGGTGGCGGTTGAGGCGTGCTGCGCTTGCCATGACGCCATTGATGGCCGTATTGCCTACGACTGGCAGCCCGGGGAGCGTGAAGAGGTTACCTATAGCGCCCTGACCCGTCAGCTGCACAGCTGGGTGGTGCGGGGGCTTGTCAGTGTGAAGGGGGCGGCATGATCCACCTCTCTGCTATCGATGCCAGCCGCCTGCTCGGCAACAATCCGAAAGCCAAGGCCGTGGTGAACAAGGTCAAGAAGGCGCAGCAGGTGGACACCCTGCACAGCAAGGTGCTGGCCCAGCTGGTCGGCTTCCCTGACCCAGCCACCGAGCTGTTGTTTCACCCCAAGCACAAATGGCGCTTCGACTACGCCTGGGAGGAGCAGAAGCTCGCCCTTGAGGTCCACGGCGGGATCCACTCCGGTGGCCGGCATACCCGGGGGAAGGGGTTCGTAGAGGACCGGGCCAAGATGAACGAGGCCTCCCTGCTCGGGTGGACGGTCATTGAGGCCACCCCAGAACACATCAAGTCCGGCCAGCTTCGTGCCTGGCTGCTCTCCGCTTTCAATCAGGACCCAGACCAGAGGACCAATCCATGACCCATGCTATCGAAATGGCTCTGCGCCTATTCTCGCCGAAGGGGGCGCTCCATGAGCCCACCGCCGGCAGGCAGTTCAATGCTCTGGGCCGGGACGAGTTTATCGGCGCCCTGCAGGTTGCTGCAAAGAACAACCCCCAGGGGCTCCAGTTCCTGATGGCAGACCACCTGGGGGATGAACAAGCCCTTGCGTCGCTGCTGACGCACTTCAGCGCCACGCTGGACAGTGACGAGGCCGGTGGTATGGCCATGGCAATCCTGCTGCGCCGCCCGCTGCCTGAGCAGCTGGATCACCTGGTACTTTGCCACCCTCACTATGACAAGGAGCGCCGCCGGGCCGCCGTGGTGATGGAGAAGGCCAAGCGCGCCCACCGGTCCGGCAATGATCACGAGTACCAGCGCCTTCTGGCTGAGCGGAACGAGATCCTGTCCCTGGCCAATGACCACTGTGTCGCCGAGATGATGCAGTCAGGGCGCTGCCCGCACTGCAATGGTACCGGGATCCGCCCGCGCAAGGGTGACGGCTGCCCGAAGTGCCACGGCACCGGCCGGGTCGTGCCACACGTAGAGTTGGTGTCGCGCCGGTTCGGGCAGGAGATGAGGCAGGCCGTAGAGCGTGCTGTTGATGAGGTGATCCACCAGGCGTCAGATCTGGCCAAAGTCATGGGCCGACAAGTGAGGGAGATGCGGGCGGATTAGGCGCGGAGCGTTCGCCGCCGAGCAGGCGCAACCCCATGAATAGACGCAGTGATTGAATCTACCCCTCCCCGGCGTTAGTATTGCTCAAAGATGGCCAGAGTCCCCGTGACCCTGGCCTTTTTCATTTCTGGCCCGCCTCGTGCGGGCTTTGTCGTTTCTGGAGGGGCGATGACGCCTGACAAGGATCCACAGAACTACAGCGTGCTCGCCTATCTGGCATTCGGCGGGCTGAGCGTATGGGGGGGGCTTGTGACCTACATACAGACGGTGAAACGCGAGGGAAGGAGATTCCGATGGGCTGAGGCGCTGCTCCAGGTGGTGGTGTCAGGGTTCGCCGGGATGTTGACCATGCTGCTGAGCTGGTACATCGCAGCCCCACTCCCGTTGTGCGGCTTCATGGCTGGCCTGGCTGGTCTGATGGGGTCTAGGGCTCTGGAGCTTTACGAGCGTCGGGCTACTGGCTGGATGAATGGGGGGAAGGGGTAATGAGTATTCGCCTGCAGGTTATTGATGAGGTGATCCAGCGTGAGGGGGGTGACAAGTTCACTGATCGCGCAGAGGACCGCGGCGGCCCGACTCGCTGGGGGGTGACTCAAGCCACCGCTCGCCAGTTCGGCTACACCGGCCATATGCGCGACTATCCAAAGGCTGAGGCGGTAAAGGTCTACACCTCTTATTGGAACCAGATGAGCCTCTCATCCATTGAGGTGATTGATGCCGATCTGGCCACCTACCTGTTTGACTATGGGGTCAACTCCGGTCCAGGTCGGGCAGCAAAAGACCTTCAGCGCCTGCTGAATGTGTTGAACGACAGGCAAAGGCTCTATCCGGACGTGAAAGCAGACGGGGCCATAGGGCCTCGTTCTCTTTCTGCGCTGGAGGGGTACATCAAGGCGCGCGGTACCGGTGGCAAGCGGCTGCTGGCCGAGGCTGTGAACTCCCTTCGAATTGCCCACTGCATCACACTGGCTGAGCGCCAGGAGTCGCAGGAGGCCAATGCCTACGGCTGGCTGAGCCGGGTTTGTAACCTGTGAGGTAGATATGGAGCACATCGTTGAGGTGGTCATCAACTGGATTGTCATCCTGATGGCTGTAGTGGGCGGCGCGTCCATGGTGGTGCAGGGGCTGGCCAAGATCGCGGCCGTCACCCCGTCCACCCGGGACGATGAGGTGATCGGGAAGGTGCAGGCCTTCTTGGTTGGCCTGACCAAGGTGCTGGACAAGCTGGCTATGAACCTGCCGGCTGAGAAAGCCAGGAAGCAATAACATGAACAGCTTGCTCCAACTGCTCGACATTCTAACGGCCCTTCTGGGCCGTTGGCTTAAGCGGGAGAGGGCAAGGGAGGTGCAGGAAAGCCATGACAAGAATCATGCGGACCCACAGGGGCGTTTTGCTGAGCGTTTCGGTGCTGCTTCTGGTCAGTTGCCAGACAGCTCCAAGCCAAACAGCGAACTGCCCGCCACCCACACCCAGGCTGACATGGAACCCCGCCGCTAATGGCGGGGTTTGTCTTTCTGGGGAATCCACAGCCGACCTACTGGACTATCTCGATGCACTGGAGCGATGCGGTGGTTAATGGCATTACCGTGACCGGGGTTGTTACTCAGGTGAGGGAGTATGACGGGAGTCAGGCCCTGGTCACCCTGAATACTGGCGTCTCCGTCGTAGTACCGGCTACCCATGAGCCTGTACCTGGTGATGCCATCGTCGAAGGCGAGCTATCCATCTAAATGGCAAAGACCGACTGGGCACAGCTCAATGCAGAGTTCCTGCAGGAGCATGAAGCGACCGGCATCAGTGCGAAAGACTGGTGCGACAGCCGCGGCCTGAACTACAACTCGGCTCGTCGCTATTTGAAATCTCGGGGGCAATCCCCTGCGCAACCTGATAAATCTCGCGTAGCTGCGCAATCTGCGCATTCCGAAGTGCGCAAAACTGCGCAATCTGCGCAAAGTGCGCAAGCCAAGGGGAATGAGGCCAAGGCCAAAGGGGGAGAGGGAAGAGAGGAAAAGTCATCCTCATCCACACAGATCCCTGACGACTCAGGCCAAGCGCCGAAAAACAACATGGGGAGCGGCAGGGATGGCAGCGGCCGCTTTACCGAGGGACACAAGGAGTCGGTAGGTAATTCTGGCAACCCGAACCCGCCCGCCAACATCAAGCCGGGCATGCAGATAGCCAAGACCCACGGCGGTTACGCCCAGTTCCTCGATGCCGAGGAGCTGTTCGACCAAGCTCGCGAGCTGCAACTGCGCGACGAGCTGGACTTCACCCGGGCTCGCGTCATTTCCGTCACCAAGCTGCTCAAGGGTCTGCAGCAGGACCTGGTTAACGCCAGCGAGATGACCGACCGGATCGCACTCTACGACAAGATCCTGAAAGCCGAGCAGGCCCTCGACCGCAACATCCAGCGGATTGAGTCCATCGAGCGGACCCTGAGCGCCCTTCGCATCGACGAGGTGAGCGTGCCGAAAATTGAGGAAGATACTCGGCGCATCCGGGCTGCGGCCCGCAAGCTGACCGCCGAAGCAGATCGGCTTGAGAAGGATGGCGGCAGTGAGGCAACGCCCGTCAGCGAGATGGTCACCGAGCTGCAGGGGATGGGGACTGGCGGGCTGATGTCGTGATAAAATGCGAGCCAGAGTTCACCCCCCCATGCAGGAGCCAGCCATGAAACAAAGAGAGCGTCAGGCCGCACAACGGATTTTGGCTATTGAGGCGATCGCCAAACTTCGCTCGGTGTCAGAGCTGTTTGGCGTAGAAGATGTGGGGCTTGACGATGAACGTGCAACGGCTGACTTCAAGCGTTGGGATGAAAAGATCACAGAGCTTGAGCGGTGGATAAAAGATGAAAGCCCGATCGCCTGAGCCAACTTCCGCATGGCAAGAACGAAAGTAGCCACAGCTTCAACAACACCAACCCGCTTCGGCGGGTTTTTTATTGCCCAGAGATCACCCATGACCGAATTCGATACCTCCGCCATGACTGAGCAGGAGCAGATGGCCTACATCCGCTCGAAGCTCGGCGATAAGTGGTGGCGGATGAACAACCTCTACATGATCGAGAACGAGCAGGGCCAACTGGTGCGCTTCCGGCTGCGCCCGGCGCAGGAGCTGCTGTTCCGGACCATGTGGTACCTGAACATCATCCTCAAGGCGCGTCAGCTCGGATTCTCCACGGCTATCGACATCTATCTGCTCGACGAGGCGCTGTTCAACAAGAACCTCAAGTGCGGGATCATTGCCCAGGACCTGACGGCTGCTGGCGAGATCTACCGCACCAAGATTGAAGTGCCGTTCGATAACCTGCCTGGCTGGCTCAAGGCCCAGTTCAAGGTTGTGACCCGGCGCGGCGGGGCGAATGGCGGGCACATTCTGTTCCGGCACGGCTCCAGTATCCAGGTGGCCACCTCGTTCCGCTCCGGCACCGTCCAGCGCCTGCATGTATCCGAGCACGGAAAGATCTGCGCCAAATACCCGGAGAAGGCCAAGGAGGTGCGAACCGGTACCCTCAACGCAATCCACCCAGGCGCTATTGCCTTCATCGAGAGCACGGCGGAAGGGGTAGGCGGCGACTTCCACACCATGAGCATGAAGTCGCTGGAGCTGTCTCGCTCAACCGGCGAGCTGACCCAGCTGGATTGGAAGTTCCACTTCTTCGCTTGGTGGCAGGATCCGAAGTATCGCGCCGACGTCCCCGCTTCCGGTGTGGTGATGAGCAAGGCACAAGCGGAATACTTCGCCGCGGTGGAGAAGGCAATGAGCTGCACCATCAGCGACGAGCAGCGCCAGTGGTACGTGCTGAAAGAGGGCACGCAGCGTGGGGAGATGAAGCAGGAGTATCCCAGCACGCCGCTGGAGGCGTTCCTCACCTCCGGGCGCCGGGTGTTCGACCCCATCGCCACGATGGAGGCAGAGGGCGATTGCATGGCCCCGCTCATCGTCTATGACATCGACCCGGTCACCGGCAGGCGCGAGAAGGCTCGCAAACCGGAGAAGCTGGACGAGCAGGGGCAGCGTTCGCTCGAGAACATGCTGCTGGTCTGGGAGCTGCCAGACCCCGACGAGGATTACGCCATCGGCGCCGATGTGGCGGAAGGACTGGAGCACGGCGACCGCTCAAGCCTCGACGTGACAGCCAAGAGTGACGGCCGGCAGGTGGCACACTGGTTCGGGCATCTGGATCCCGGGCTGTTTGCCCAACTACTGGCCCACGTCGGCCGCTTCTATGGCACCGCAGAGCATGGCCCGGCCTACATCGGCCCAGAGCGCAACAACCACGGTCATGCCGTGCTGCTCAAGCTCCGCGAGATCTACCCGACCCGGCGAATCTACACCCAGGAGCACATCGACCGGGACCGCGACGACGAGACCCCGCGCCTCGGCTGGCTCACCACTCGGCAGTCCAAGCCGATCCTGGTTGATGGCCTCAAGGCCCTGCTGCGTGCCGGGCAGTCCGGGATCCGCTGGATCGGTACCATTTCCGAAGCCACCACCTACGTCTACGACAAGAGCGGCAGCATGAACGCCCAGGACGGCTGCTACGACGACCAGCTCATGAGCTACATGATTGCCCAAGAGATGCGTGCCCGGATGCCGGCCCGCATCGTCAAACCTGAATCCTCCCGCAAACCCAAGCACTGGATGGCCAACTGATGATCAACGCCCAACCCAAGGCCCCTGAAAAAGGCGGCCTCGATACCCCGCGCCTGCTCAAACTGATGAGCGATATCAATGGCCAGCCGGACTGGCGCTCTATCGCCAATCGGGCGTGCGCCTACTACGACGGCGATCAACTGCCGCCCGAGGTGGTGAGTGTGCTCAAGGCTCGGGGCCAGCCCATCACCATTCACAACCTGATCGCGCCGACCATTGACGGCGTGCTGGGGATGGAAGCCAAGAGCCGCACCGATCTGATGGTGATCGCCGATGACCACGACGACGAGCTGGAGCAACTGGCCGAGGCCGTCAACGCTGAATACGCCGATATGTGCCGCCTTGGCGGACTAGACCGCGCCCGGGGCGAGGCCTACGGCGGCCAAATCAAGACCGGCCTGGGCTGGGTTGAGGTGTGTCGCCGCGATGACCCGTTCGGTCCTCGTTACAAGTTCAGCAATGTCCACCGCGACGAGGTTTATTGGGACTGGCACAGCCGGGAACCTGACCTGAGCGACTGTCGCTGGCTGATGCGCCGCCGCTGGGTCGATCTGGATGAGGCCAAGACCATGTTCCCGAGCAAGGCACAGGCGCTGGAGTGGGGCGTCAACGACTGGGAGGGGGTCGTGAGCCTGACCTCCATCGAGGGGCTGGACCCCAATCTGGTCAGCGCCTATGACGAGTGGAGCCAATTCAGCGGCAAGGAGATCGAGTGGTGCAGCAGGGAGCGAGACCGGGTGCTGCTGCAGGTGGTCTACTACCGCACCTACACCATGCGTCAGGTGCTGATGCTGGACTCCGGTCGGGCACTGGAGTACGACAAGACCAATCAACTGCACCTGGCTGCTGTGGCCATGGGGCGCGCCAAGCTGGAGCGCTGCCCGGTGGCCGTGATCCGGGAATCCTGGTTCGTCGGCCCTCATCATCTGGTTGATCGACCCTGCTCTGCTCCCCACAACATGTACCCGCTGGTGCCGTTCTGGGGGTATCGCAAAGACCGCACCGGCGAACCCTATGGGCTGATTGCTCGAGCCATGCCGGCGCAGGACGAGGTGAACCTGCGGCGTATCAAGCTCACCTTCCTGCTGCAGGCCAAGCGCGTCATCATGGACAAGGACGCCACCAACATGAGCCGGGATCAGGTGCTGGAGCAGGTAGAGCGCCCGGATGGCTATATCGAGCTCAACCCTGACCGCGCCAACAAGACCAGCGTGAGCGACGCCTTCAAGGTGGAGCAGGATTTCAACGTGGCGGCCCAGCAGTTTCAGGTGATGCAGGACTCGGTGAAGCTGATCCAGGACACCATGGGGGTGTATGCCGCCTTCTTGGGGCAGGGCTCGACCGGACAATCTGGTGTGGCCATCAGCAACCTGGTGGAGCAGGGGGCAACCACGCTTTCCGAGATCAACGACAACTACCGGATGGGCTGCCAGCAAGTGGGGCAGTTGGCACTGGCATACCTGCTGGAAGACATGGCCAGCAAGCGCAACTACAAGGTGACAGTGAACCGGGATGACCCGCGCCGCCGCAAGGCTGTGGTGATTAACGTGGAGCAGGAGGATGGCAAACTCACCAATGATGTGACCCGGCTGCGGGCACATATCGCACTGGCGCCGATCCAGCAAACAGCCGCCTACAAGCAACAACTGGCCGAGCGGATGACCCAGGCTATGTCCCAACTTCCGCCCGCGGCGGCAGGTGCTTGCTTTGACCTGCTGGTCGAGCTGATGGATGTACCGCGCAAGGCAGAGTTCGTGGAGCGGATCCGCAATGCCCTGAACATCCCGAAAGACCCGGACGAGATGAGCGACGAGGAACGCGCAGCCGCCGAGCAGCAAGCCCAGCAGGCCCAGATGCAGCAGGAGCTGGCCATGCGCGAGATGCAGGCCAAGCTGGCCGAGCTGGAGGGCAAAGCCGCCAAGTGGCAGGCAGAGGCTCAGCGCATCGCCAAGCTGACCGACTCTATCCGCTTCGAGGACGCCCTCAAGCAGGCCCAGACCGGCAAGACGCTGCAGGAGATGGAGCAGTTGGCAGCCCAGCAGCAGGCGATGCAGACCGAGCAGGCAGCCCTGCAGGCGCAGCTGCTGGATAGCATCCAACAGCAGATCGACGCCATCGCGCTCTGATAGTTGCTTTCCTGACCTGCCAGCGTTACGATTTCCCCAACATGGCCCAGTCTGTCGAGATTGGGCCTTTTTCATTTCCAGACCCGGCCATTGTGCCGGGTTTTTTATTTGGAGCTGGACATGACCGACAAGGTTGAGTTGAAAGGTGTACTTGAAGCAGCCCTCAGTGAAGATGGTGGCATTATCCTCATCCGTAACGCGATGGCCGAGTTCCAGTCGCACAAGAAGGTTCATGCGGCAGTAATCTCCGAGATTCATCCGTGTGATGATCATGGCAGCCTCATGATCGACATCTCCAGCCCCCTCAATGCCGATATCACCATTCCCTACATGGTTACCCCTGACATGGTTGCCCGCTTTACCCCCAGCATTGGTGACTACATCGTGCTCTATGAGAACGACTATGTGTCATTCAGTCCGAAAGATGTGTTTGAGGGTGGATACCTCATGATCGAAGAACCGGCCGTGTGCGCCAGTGAAGAAGATGCCGAGATGGAGCGCGAGATCCAGACTCTCGGACTGACCGCGCCGCGCGTCACCCCTGACCAGATTGACGCTCTGATGAGTGGCGTTCGCTATGAGGTGCAGGTTGTCACCGGCACCACCACCACGCTGGCCACCGCCATTGCTGCCAACGGCTTCACCCTTGCCATCGGCATGACCGCCTGTGCGGACCCGGCCAACTTCAACGCCGAGTTTGGCGCCAAGTACGCCATCAAGGATGCCGAAGCCAAGGCCCGCCAAGAGCTGTGGAAGCTGGAAGGCTGGCGGCTCAAGTGCCATTTAGCGAATCTTTAGCGATAGACGGCAACCCTTGCCCGCCTTGTGCGGGCTTTTTTGTGCCCAGCCCCAGCCGGGGAGCGCTTTCACCGAGAGCCTTCCCCCGCTTGGGCAGCGATACCACCCACTGAAAACCCACGAGGACAACCATGGATAAGAACATCGACAACCTGACCGGCACTGAGAGCCTGGACGAACTGGAAGCCATGCTGGAAGCGATCGAGCGTGAGCCCGATGGCGAGCTGGATGATGGCACTGGCACCGAGCAAACGGACGTACAACCCGCGCCGTCGGCGGGCGAGGTGGCAGCCGGTAACGAACAGGGCAGCACCGAGCAGGGCGGTGAAGGGGCCGCGGAGCCTGAGAAGGTGATACTGGCCAAGAGCGGTCAACACACCATCCCGTATGAAGTGCTGGAGCAGGCGCGCAATGAAGCCAAGCAACTGCGTGAGCAACTGGCTCAGTCGCAGCAGGCCCAAGCCGAGCGGGACAAGCTGCAGGCGCTGATGGAGAAGCACGGGATCAACCCCGATGTTGACCCTGACGACATCAGCCAAGAGGAGCTGGCACAACTGGCACAGGACTACCCGGATCTGGGCAAGTCCATCGCAGCCATTGCCAGCAAGCTCCAAAGGCTGGAGCAGCAGGCTGCACCGCGGCAGGTTCACCTCGCCATTAATCCGGTTCAGGCCGCACTGCAGGCGGTACCTGACCTGATGAACTGGCGGGAGAAGGACCAGGACCGCTTCGACTTCGCCATCATCGTCGATGAAAAGCTCCAGGCTGATCCCGCGTGGCAAGGCAAGTCGCTGGATGAGCGATTCGCAGAGGCGGCACGCCGCACCAAGCTGGCCTTTGGTGACGAGGTTACCCCTCCCACCAAGGCACCCGGCAAGGAGGCGGATAAGCCTGCCGATTTCATCCCGTCCAGCCCTTCGGCACTCGGCCAGACCCATCATGCCGCCCCCACTGGAGTGGAGCGCTTTGGCGCCATGTCTCAGACCGAGCTTATCGGCGAGATGGGCGCCATGACGGACGCCCAGATGGAGGCGCTGCTGGAGCAGGCCGGGTTCTAACCCACCCCCCATTTCAATAAGCCAACCCCGACCACTGTGTCGGGGTTTTTGTTTTCATGTAGGAGAGGACCATGACCCAAGTCACCTCGGCGCAAGCCAACAAGATTTTGCAGGCCGCACTGTTTACGGCGGCCAACCGTTCCCACTCGCTGGTGAACATGCTGACCGAAGAGGCCCCCAAGGGCGCCAAGGTCAACGGCGGCAAGCAGACCAGTGCAGGTGCGCCGGTAGTTCGCATCACCGACCTGACCAAGCAGCGCGGCGATTCCGTGGATATGCAGCTGTTCCATCAGCTCTCCGGTCGCCCGAGCATGGGCGATCAGAAGCTGGATGGCCGCCTGGAGTCCCTGTCCTTTGCTGACTTCGCGCTCAAAATCAACCAGACCCGTCACGGCGTGGATGCTGGCGGCAAGATGAGCCAGCAGCGCACCAAGCACGACCTGATCAAGACCGCCCGCACGCTGCTTGCTGATGGTTACTACGGCCGACTGGTTGATCAGCGCGGCTTTGCCCAGCTGGCCGGCGCCCGCGGCGACTACTACGCGACCGATATCATCCTGCCGCTGGCGGATGACCCGGAATTTGCCGATATCATGATCAACCCGCTGACTGCGCCCACCTACGAGCGCCACTTCTTCGGTGGTGATGCGACCAGCTTCGAAGCTATCGACGCGGCTGACCGCTTCAATCTGGGCTGCGTGGACAACATGTCGCTGTTCCTGTCCGAGATGGCCAACCCCATCCAGCCGATCCGCATGGTGGCGGATCCGTCCGGTGGCGAGCCGCTCTACGTGCTCTATGTCACCCCGCGCCAGTGGCACGACTTCTACACCTCAACCTCCGGCAAGGACTGGCAGGCGATGCTGTCGGCCTCAATTGAGCGCAGCAAGGGATGGAACCACCCCATCTTCCGCGGTGAAGGTGCGATGTGGCGCGGCATCCTGGTCAAGCCCTACAAGGGCATGCCGATCCGCTTCAACCAGGGCAGCACCGTCAAGGTGTGCGCCGCCAACTCCGCGACCGGCGTGGAAGTGGACAAGGTAGCAGGCACCACCATCGACCGCGCCGTGCTGCTGGGTGGTCAGGCGCTTGCCAATGCCTTTGGCTCTGGCGAGAAGGGCGGCTCTTTCGGCATGCACGAAGAGAAGACCGACCACGACAACAGCACCGAGATCTCCATCAGCTGGGTGTCCGGTCTGCAGAAGATCCGCTTCAAGCAGCGCAACGGCAACATTCAGGACCATGGCTGCATGGTGCTGGATACCGCGGTGAGCGCCATCGCCCGCTAAGCCGCTGACCCATGGGGCTTCACGGCCCCATCACATCACTATCTGACCAGACAAGGAGCCATATCATGGCCAAAACTACCCTGATCGCCCGAGCTTACCGCTGGTTTGTTGGTTCGTTCGGCAACCTCTCTATCTCCCCGACCCTGGTGGCCAAGCTGACGGCTGTGCCGTCTGGCGATGTTGTCGCATACGGTGACAAGGTGGAGCCCAACCTGAAAGTGGTGGGTGTGACGATGTTCAGCACTGCGCTGGGCGCGAGTACCACCATCACAGCCAAGATCGGCACGACCACCATCATCAACGCCGAGAGTACGGTGGGGGCGGTGGCAAAGTATTACCCGGTCGATGACTTGCTGACCGAGCCTGACCAGGAGCTCACCCTCACGGTTGGCGGCGGCGCTGCGACGGGCACGGTCAAGCTCAAACTGCATTACGAGGTAGTCGGCAACCTGTAAGGCTGCCGATCACTGTCCGCCCGGCCCTGTGCCGGGCTTTTTCGTTTCTGAATAGGAGTCATCGCCATGAACGACAAGATTGCCGTGGTTTACATCGGCGACAAGCCGAGCAAGAAGGATACCGTCACCGGCAGCCGCCTGGTGTTCCCGCGCCATACCGCGGTGGATGTGGAGAGTCACATCGCCATGCAACTGCTGGAGTTCCCGAGCGTCTGGATCCGCCATGAGGCACTGGCAGGCGAACTGGAGCGGCAGGAGGTCACTGCCCAGGCTGCTGCCGACGAGCAGGCGCGCCTCGCCGCTGAAGCTGCCCGCCTGGCGGAAGAGCAGAGCATGGTGGTCGGTGAGCGTGACCTGGCCAAGATGACCTCTGCCCAACTGGCCACCTTGGTGGAGGGGGAAGACCTGGATATCGAACCGCAGGGCCCGCAAGAGAAGGTTCCCGAATACCGGGTGCGCGTGCGTGACGCCCTGAAGGCCAAGCTGGCAGAGCAGGGGGAATAGCATGCAGATGGTGTCGCGTGAGCAGTTCCTGCCCACCGTCAGGCTGCACATCACCGGCCCGCTCGAAGTCATGCTGGGTGAGGCCGTCACAGAGGCGGCCATCACGTTCTGCCGGGAGTCGGCCTTGCTGACCCTTGACCGACTACTGCCCAGCGCGTCAGCCGGCAGCCTGGTGGAGGTCTGCAACATCAGCGGGATGACATCGTGCAATGTGCTGCACCTGACCGGTGAAGGGGGCGCGCCATTTGTCAGCGGGCGAGACTTCTTCGCCATGTCGGCCAATGAGCTGAGCATCCTGACGGATCTCGGCGATGCGCGGATCTGGTATGTGGCTGCCCCGGTCAAGAACGCCACCGAGCTCCCAGCCCAGCTCTACCACGATCACGCCGATGCCATTGCCCATGGCGTCGCAGCCTTGCTCTATGCCCAGCCAGACCGCCCCTGGTCTGACCCTAAGCGAGCAGGATACCACCGGGCTGAGTTTGTCGAAGGTTGGCGTCGCGCTGGCCGGTTCCGCAAAGAGCACAGCGCCCCGACCCAGGTCGAATTCCACAACCCGCCCCGCAAACACTCTTTTTTCTAAAGGACTCCACACATGGCAACCGTTACCGTTGACTCGATCCTGAAGCGGGTAAATACCCTGCTCAATGATCGCACCTGGGTTCGCTGGCCCAAGCAGGAGCTGTTGGACTACTACAACGATGCCGCAAAGGCGATCGTGTTGATGCGTCCTGACGCCCACACCAAGAACGTTCAGTTCAACTGCGCCGCTGGTACCAAGCAGACTTTGCCTGCAGATGCCCTGCGGCTGATCGAGGTGCTGCGCAATGCTGACGGCAAAGTGATTCGCTTCGTGCCGCGGCGCGCCCTCGATGACAGTTACCCTGACTGGCATGCAGGCAAGGATGGCACCAGTGTGGCCGCCTACACCTATGACGATCGGGACCCCAAGAACTTCTATCTCTACCCAGGCCCCGCCGCCGCGGTGAAAGTGGATGTCATCTACTCCGTGGCGCCGCAATCCAAGGTGCTGACGGATGTGGAAAACGTGGGCACGCCGGCGCTGGCCGATCTGGATGACATCTACATCAACCCGCTTATCGACTTCATCATGTACCGGGCCTTCTCGAAGGATTCCGAATACAGCGCCAACTCCAATCGGGCTGTCGGCCACTACAACGCCTACCTGCAGCAGCTGGGTGAAAAGACCCAGGTTGATACCAATATGGAGCAGCGCAAGACCGAAGGCTTCTCCCGCGTGACCGGGCAGTAAGGGGGCAACATGGCTGGAGTGTGGAAGCGTGACGGTACGGTGGCCGTCACCAATGGCAACAAGAAGGTGACCGGTACCGGGACCACCTTCGCAGACACCAAGAACGGGGTGGCCAAGGGCCACCTTTTTTGTATCACCAGTGGCACCTCGGTGGATTTCTACGAGGTGGACTACGTGGTGTCCAACACGGAGCTGTATCTGGTGCAGTCATACCGTGGCACCACTGCCACGGGCAAAGCCTACGAGGTCATTACAACCTTTTCGGATTCCGTGCCGGAGTTCGCCCGTCGCCTTACGGCTACCCTGAGTGCCTATCAGCAGCAAAGTGATGCCTTCCAGGCGCTGCTGACGAGCACTGCCACCACTATCGAGGTGACCGCGCCGGATGGCACCAAGCAAACACTGATCCCGTGGAAGCGTGTGACCAGCGAGGGCGAGGGGCAGACGGCCCGCGCCAAGGTCGAAGCCGACCGGGCAAAGACCGAAGCGGATCGCGCCGCTGCGGCCGCCAATGCCACGGCCGAAGCCGGGACCGGCTCGCTGATGCGCGTGGGCGGCGCCACCATCCTCGATGCGGAGCGCTACGCCCTGGAGCGGGCAACCGGCGGCCGCCAGACCATCATTCGCGACAGCGCTGGCAACGCCAATGCTATGTTCGTGCTGCCGCGCTTCAGCTACGCCGACCTGGGCATGACTGCCGATATGGGCACTGGCGATGTGACGGCGTTCGATTTTGGCAGCGGCAGCATCAAGAGCGAGATATTCATCGGCGCCTATCTTGCGTCCGGCTCCGGCTCTGTCAGCGCGCCGCGGCAAGACCCGCGAGCATCACTAGATCATACCGCAGCCCGCGCCGCTTGTGCAGCGAAGGGGGCGGGGTGGCACTTGATGACCGCTCACGAGTGGGCGGCCATTGCACTCTGGTGCATGGCCAACGGCTACGAGCCAATCGGAAACACCAACTGGGGTCGCAGCCACGCCAAAACCTGGATGGTAGGCGACCGGGCCGACAATAGAGCGCCGGGTGATACAGCCGGCACGGGGCGAACCCAGACCGGCTCGATGGGGTCCGAGGCGACGCATACTCGCACGCTGGGCGGGATTGCGGATCTGGTCGGCAACGTCTGGGAGTGGCAGGACGGATTTCTGCTGCAAGACGGCCGCTTCAAGCTGTCTGCCTTTAACGCCCAGGCAGAGGCCGCCTGGGCCTTTGCCGATGCCTACCTCGATGCCTCATCCCCCACGGGGGGTAGCCCAATCCTCTCCAATGCCATCACCAATCGGCTCGGCGCCATCGGCGATAATGCCAACGCGGGCAACTCCGCAAACAGCGACTGGCGGATCATGGCCAAGGCGGGGGGCTATGTGTCCAATCAGGCGATGAAGCGGCTGCTGCTGGAGCCAGCCAATGCATTGCCACAGGGCCGCATTTATATGCGTAACTTCGGCGAGCGACTCCCGTATCGTGGCGGCGATTGGAACAACGGGGCCCTCGCTGGCCTGGCTGCGCTCTTTCTGGACTCTTCGCGCGCGTACGCGAGCACGAGCTTTGGGTTTCGCCCCGCCTTTGCCTGAGCCTTGCGCCTTGGGTTTTGTTGGCGCCACGGTAGTGGCGCTTAATCGGTTGATGCCTGTTTAACATTTCGAGAGGGTAAATAGATGAGCTACTTATATGACGGCGAAACGCACGACAACTACGATCCGGCCTTTATGGCGGAGCTGGGCATGAGTGAGGAGGTCATAGCCTCCGTGCTCGCCCAGAACAACTATGAGCTGACAGAAGGGCAACTGGCGCGTCGCCAGCGCGCCTACGTGGCGGAGTCCGACCCCTTGTTCCTGGAGTGGCAGTACGACAAAACGCCGGAGGCCGAGCAGGCATGGCGCGACAAGGTGGCGGAGATCAAGCTGCGCTACCCGGTGGCCCGTGGGGCGGAAGAGTGATCGTCCGTCTCGAGCCCATCACGGCGAGCGTGGTCGCCGTGCTGCTGCAACCAGCCAAGTGAGCCTTGCCTCCTGGCGCTGTCAGCGTTAGGATTTACCCATCATGGCCCCGCTCTCCCGAGTGGGGCTTTTTCGTTTCTGCCTCTCCGAGATCCCCATGCCCGTACTCGATATCGTCACCATGCGAGGGACTATGCCGCGCGTGGAGCCACACCTCTTGTCTGATGAAGTCGCGGTGATTGCGCGTGACTGCCATTTTGACCATGGCGTTATCTCCCCGCTGGAGGATGACGCCAGTGCTGGTGTGGAATTGCCCATCGTGCCTACCACCCTTTTTCACTATGGCCAGCACTGGTTTGCCTGGAACAAGGTGGTGGAGGCCATCCGCTCCCCGATAGCTCAGGACTCGTATGGCCGGGTTTACTACACGGATGGTGAGTATCCCAAGGTGACTCATGCCCAGATCGCCACTGGCGGCAGCAACAAGCCGACGGCATGGTATCGGCTAGGCATTCCAGCCCCAGGTGTTCCGGTCGGGATTGGCACCATCACCCCACCTGTTGGTGGTGTGGATGATGACCTGACAGATGACGAAACCCGCTTCTACGCGGATACCTTCGTTACTGCGATGGGTGAGGAGGGGCCTCCGGGCCCTGTCAGCGGAAAGGTGAATATCGGGATCCCAGGGTCATCCGTCACCTTGATGCTGAGCCCACCGACAACCCAGAACAGCAACATCACCAAGCGCCGCATCTACCGGTCTGTGTCCGGAGGGGGTATCGCCGATTACCTGTTTGTGGCCGAGCTGCCCATCGCGCAGGCGTCGTTTGTCGATTCCCTGGCGGATGGGGAGCTGGGCGCTGTGCTGGAGACCTACGACTACACCATGCCGCCGGATGGCATGCGTGGCTTGTGTCAAATGGCGAATGGCATGTGTGCGGGGTTTGCTGGCAACTCCCTCTACCTGTGCGAGCCTTACCTTCCCTACGCCTGGCCGGAGAAGTACAGGCTGACCACTGAGCACGACATTGTGGCGATCGCTGCCATCGACACCACCTTGGTGATTGGGACCAAGGGGTACCCCTATCTTGCCCAGGGTGTGAGCCCGGCATCGGTGACCACCCAGAAGCTCAGCCAACTGCCGCAGTCCTGTGTCAGTGGTCGCTCTATGGTTGCCATGGATGGGGTGGTGCTCTATGCCTCCCCGGACGGGCTGGTCGGTATCGGCGCCAACGGTGGGCTGGTGGTCACCGAGCAGGTCATCACCAGAAAGCAGTGGCGCGCCATGAAGCCCGAGACCATGCGGGCATGGCACCACGAGGGAAAATATGTGGCCATGACCGACACCCACGCATTCATCTTTGACCCGAAAAGTGGCGACTTGCGTGAGCTGACGAACCGGTGGGATGCGGCTGTCTCCGATATGGAGAGCGACTCCCTCTACGTTGCCAAGGGCCGAAGCTTGCAGATTTGGCGGGGCGGGAGCGCCAGCAATGGCCAATTCATCTGGCGGTCCAAGCCATTTATGGAGCCAGAGGGTTCGTCTTTCAGCTGCTGCCGGGTGTTGGCTCAGGATGTTGGCCTGGTCGGGATCAAGTTGTTCGTTGACGGGGAGCAGGTGATGGAGTTGTCCCCTGGCAACCTGGTGCCAGGGGCGTTCAGGTTGCCGCCAGTGCGGGGCCGGTTCTGGCAGATAGAGGTCTTTGGCACCTCGGTGGTGAGCCGCATCACTCTGGCGAGCAGCATGGCGGAGATGGTGAACTGATGGCCAAGAAACCCGCTTATCGCGCCGGCCGTGACCAGGCCGCAACAGCCGAGAACGTGGAGCTGCTCACCGGGCAGCGTGGCGATCGCCTTGATAAGGCAGTCACGTTCCGGGAGCTGGAGGCATTGGGGCTGTCTACGCTGCACCCTGGTGCTGGCGGCGTTTATGTCCCGGGCAAGAACCCAGAACTTTTCCCTCCGGGCCAGATGGAGTTTCCTCATGCCCCGGTCAACGTGATCGCCAATGGCGCGTTTCACACGGTCTTGGTGGAGTGGGATCAGCCGCGGTACCGGGGGCATGCTCACGCCGAGATCTGGCGAGCGGAGAGCAATAACCAGTCCGATGCCACCCTGGTGGGAACTTCGTCCGCAAACCTCTTCTCTGACGCCATAGGCAAGGGCGCCACATTTTACTACTGGGTTCGCTTTGTCAACGGCAAGGATGATAGGGGGCCCTTCCAGGGCATGCAGGGCATCGTGGCGGAAACCAGTCGGGATGTGCAGGACATTCTGGACGAGTTGCAGGGCAAGATTGAAAAGAGCCACCTGGTTCAGTCGTTGCTCAACACCATAGAGGATGTTCCTCAGCTCCAGTTGGATGTGTCGATCCTAAAGCCAAAGGTCGATGAAATCGAGGTTATCCGCCCGAAAGTTGACGCCATCGAGGGCAAGATCCCCAGTATTGAGCAGGACATTGCGATCCTAAAGCCAAAGGTCGATGAAATCGAGGTTATCCGTCCCAAGGTCGCCGCCATCGAGGGCAAGATCCCCGGCATCGAACAGGAGCTGGCCGGGCTGGATGAGCGCCAGAAGGTAGCGCAAGAGCTGCTGGATGATGCCCAGCAGCAACTGGGGATGTCGAGCATTGAGATCGGCCTAGCGCAGGATCGCTTGAATGCGAAGATCGATAAGTACAAGGGGGATTTTGACTCGTTCCGCGATGCGGTGTTTGTCGTCGATCCTGAAACCGGCAGCATCACCATGGATGCCGTCAATGCGGTGCGAGATGAGCTTCACACTTCGATTGCTGAAGTGCAGCAAGATCTTGATGCCGTAGCCGGCCAGATCACCAGCAAGGCGGATAACGTCACGGTTGATAGCCAGGGGCGGCGCATTACCGAGGCCGAGCAGCGCATCAATGGCCTTGATGCCAGCCTGAGCCAAACCGTCACCCGGGGGGAGTTCACAGGCGAACAGCAGCGGGTCACCCAGATCGGGCAAGAGCTTGATGCTACAAAAGGGGAGCTGACTCAGAAAGCGACCAAGCAGGAGGTGGATGCCCAGGGTGTGCGACTTGCCAACGCAGAAAGCAAGCTCACGGTGCACACCGATGAGCTGAGTTCACAGGCACAGCGAATCGACGGCTTGCAGGCGACCGTCAGCAGTAGCAGCGAAGAACTGGACGCCAAGATCACTGAGTTGGCTCGTGTGACGGCAGATGCCAACGGAGTGGCCGCACAACGCATCGATGGCCTGCAGGCCACCATCAGCAGCAGTGATGAAGAGCTGAACGCCAAGATCACCGAGCTGGCGCGCGTGACAGCTGACGCCGATGGCGTTGCCGCCCAGCGAGTCAGCGGACTGGAGGTGAGGGCCAGCGAGGCGGAGGGCAAGATCCTAGCGCTGGAGGAGGTTATCGAGTCGGAGGGCGGGATCACTGCTGGGCGGTTTGATGAAATTCAGGTCGAGATTGAACTGGCAAAGGATAAGGCGGAGGGGGCTGCCGATGTCGGCCAGGCTGCCATTGATGCCGCGCTGGCCGGCGATGAGCGGGATAGGGAAAATCGCAGCGCATTTGGCACCATTCGCACCCAGCAGCAGGTGATCGTGGATGAGCAGTCTGCTCAAGCCAAGCGCATCACCGATATGAACGTCAAATTTGAGGGGAGGGATGCTAACACCCAGGCACGGATCAGCGGCGTGGAGGAAGTTATTGCCAACGCCGGTAGCGCGCTGGCCCAGCGCATCGACGACCTGAGCGCCTCGACAGACACAGCCCTTGATGAGACGACCGCCACCATCAAGGCACTGGAGAAGGTATCGAGCGACGCTGACGCTGCGCTTGCACTGAGCCAGGATCAGATGCGCGTCGAGATGACCGAGGCTGATAACTCGCTGAGTGCGGATATCGCCAGTGAGTCTGAGGCCAGGCTCACCGCCGATGAGGCCATTTCGAGGCGGATGTCGGAGGTCGAGGCGCAGTTCAGCAGCGACCTCGAGGATGCGAAAGCGAGGGTTGCGGCCGAGGAGCTGGCTCGGGCAACAAAAGACGAGGCGCTTGCCCAGCAGATCAGCACTGTTGATGCGGCGTTCAAGGCTGCCGATACGGCGCTGTCTGCCTCCCTCTCCGAGTCGAGCAAGGCCCTGGCAGATGCAGACCGAGCGCTTGGTGAACGGATCAGCACCCTTGATGTGACGGTCGGAGAGAACTCGGCCAGCATCACCGAGCTCCGGCAGGCCGTGGTGAACAATGAGGAGTCGCTCAGCCAACGCCAAGACAAGATGGAGTCGGAGATCGGTATCGGTGCCATCAGCCAGGTTGAAGGTGCCTTGGCCGGGGATGAACGCGACCGGGAGAACCGGAAAGCTCGCGGCGTCATTCTCCAGCAGCAGAGCACGCTGGCGAATCAGCAGGAGGCGCAGGCCAGGACCATCGAGCAGCTGACGGCAGAGGTTGATGCCGAAACGGCAGATCTGAAGGCGCAGATCACCAATGAGCAGTTGACCAGGGCGACGGCTGATGAGGCGTTGTCACAGCGGATCAGCACTGTAGATGCGGCGTTCAAGGCCGCCGATGCGGCGCTGTCTGCCTCCCTCTCCGAGTCGAGCAAGGCCCTGGCAGATGCAGACCGAGCGCTTGGTGAACGGATCAGCACCCTTGATGTGACGGTCGGAGAGAACTCGGCCAGCATCACCGAGCTCCGGCAGGCCGTGGTGAACAATGAGGAGTCGCTGAGCCAGCGCCAGGACAAACTGGAGTCAGAGGTAGATATCGGCGCCGCCAGTCTGGTCGAAGGCGCCCTGACCGGGGATGAACGCGACCGGGAGAACCGCAAGGCTCGCGGCACCATCCTCCAGCAGCAGAGCACGTTGGCAAATCAGCAGGAGGCGCAGGCCAGGACCATCGAGCAGCTGACCGCAGAGTTTGATGCCGAAACGGCAGATCTGAAGGCGCAGATCACCAATGAGCAGTTGGTTAGGGCGACGGCTGATGAGGCGCTGTCACAGCGGATCAGTGTTGTTGATGCCGAGTTCAAGGCGGCCAATGCGGATACCAATGCTGCCGTGGCTGCTGAAGTGCGGGCGCGGAGCGATGCTGATAGCGCGCTGGCTGAACAGTTGTCCACCTTGGATGCAGAGTTCAAGGGGGCGGAGCAGGCCCTGGCGGCCAGCATCGATGAAGTGTCCCGTGTTAGCGCTGAAGCAAACCAGTCCCTTTCTGAGCAATTGAGTCAGGTGAAGGCCACAGCAGAATCGGCGGGCACCGCTGCGGCAGGAGCCCAGAGTAGTGCAAACAAGGCAAAAGAGGATGCAGCGGCTGCTGCGGGGATAGCCAAAGGAAAGGGCAAGGTGATCATTCAGCCGGTTGCCCCAGGCGCCAGCGACCAGCTTGCTCAGAACCTCTGGATTGACACCAGCAACGGCACCAACACTCCGAAGCGGTGGAGTGGGTCAGCCTGGGTTGCAGTAACAGACAAGGTCGCGATCGATGCAGCTCAAGCCGCCGCCGCAGCTCAGGCAAGCGCTGATCAAGCCGCACAGGGTGTTGCGAGAAATACTGCGGCCATCAACAACGAAGCGAAGGCGCGGGCTGACGCAGATTCGGCCATGGCCAAGCAGATCCAGCAGGTCACGGCGAACTATCAACAGGGGGATCAGCAACTCGCCGGCCAGATCACGGCGGAGTCGGTTGCCCGTGCAAATGCCGTGCAGTCGCTTGGTAGCCAGATCAATACGGTCTCGGCGGTCGCTGGCAGCAAGAACAAAACCTTTTTCCAAGCCACCGCACCAAGCACGGGCATGGGTACCGGAGATCTGTGGTTCGACACTGACAGCAACAATCGGCCATACCGATACAGCGGCACGGCCTGGATAGCCACCGACGACCCCCGGATTGCTGCCAATGCCGCCGCCGTTCAACTCCAGAGCCAAGCTATTGCCGACTTGCAAAATGGGGCCCAGGCCATGTGGACGGCCAAGGCCAGTGCTGGCCAAATCACTGCTGGTATTGGTCTGATAGCCAAATCGGACGGCACCAGCCAGGTCGTGGTGTCTGCCAGTCAGTTTTTTGTGTTCAACCCGAACAGTCCAAGCACCACCGCGCCACTGTTTGCCATCGACAATGGCCAGGCGGTCATTGCCGAGGCCATTATCCGCAAGGCCACCATCCAGATCCTGAACGCTGAGAAGATCACTGCTGATTATGTGAAGGCCGGGGTCAGCATCAGCTCACCGTTGATCAACGGAGGTCAGATCGATATGGGCAATGCCTTTATGTCTGGCGGGGCTGCTGGCTTTGGCAAGGGCGGCCCTTATGGAGGCTGGGGATGGGGTTGGTACACGATTATCTATGCGGACGGCAGCATCTATACCAACCGACTCCGTGCCGAGGGTGGTTATGTGAAAAACATGACCATGAACAACTGCACGATTGAGCAGGATTGCGTTGTGAAGGGAACTGTCTACGCAGATCGGATAGTCGGCGATGTGGCGGCGATAAAGTCGCTATACATGCAGCAACCAAGCGGCCCATTCAGCATGTTCTTTAATGTAGCCGCAGCAAATTTTACCAGGGGGGTTATTGTCACAGGCATAAACATCAAAGCGGAGGGGTATGACTATGGTGGCGGCAGCGGCCCTCCTTCAAAAGGCACCAGCACTTGTACGGCAGTGTTTTACATGAATGGAGTGGAGTTTGGTCGAGAGTCTGTGTCTGCGACAGGCGACTCAAGGAAAGACTCTGCCACGGCAAGTGCAACTGTTACGTTGCCTGCCGGGGTTCGCGGGCGGTTTCAAGTTTCGATACTTGGCAATGTGTCAGTATCACTCGTTGGTGCTGTAGCAATGGTGTTCAAACATGGTAGCGCCACTTTTGAGTAACCATACGCATCACATCAACCGTATCGCCAGCGATACCGGCAACCCAAGGCTATCCGCCGAACTGCAAGACGCCATCCGTAACCGGGTGGCGTTTTTGTTCTTGCGTGGTGATGACGGGTTTGTGCTCAAGCCACAGGCAGAAGATGGCGTGATCGGCGTCCTGGTTTGGGTGGGGTGGGGGGATGGTGGGGCACCTGAGCGGCACCTGCCGGAGGTGAAGCGACTGGCCCGCATGATAGGTGCCCGCTGGTTGCGCTTTCACTCTGCGCGCAAGGGGTGGCTCAAGGTGGCGCCAAAGATGGGGTGGGTACGTCAGCCAGACGATGCTGACGGCCTGCATGTATTTCAGATCAACCTATGAGGTGTAGGTGATGGGTAAGGGTGGCTCGACCGAAATTCAGGAGACCGAGGCCCAGAAAGCTGCGGCTGAAGTGGCCATGGAGCAGTGGAATCTCTACAAGAACGAACTGCAGCCGTATGAGGACCTCTTCATGGAGAAGGTGGATGACCTCAACAACGAGAGCGAGTACGACAAGCTGGCTGGCACGGCCGCGCTGGGTACCGCTCAATCCTTTGGCGAGGCACGCGCCGGGCTGGCCGACTCTATGGCGGCAGGCGGCGTGGATCCGACCAGCGGCAAGTACCAGGCTGTCATGTCCAATCTGGAGACGGATCAGGCGCTGAGCCAGACCGATACCACTAACCGCGCACAGTCCAGCCAGCAGGACAAGTATGTTGCTGGGCTCAAGGATGTGGTGAGCATTGGCGCAGGGCAGAAGGCTGAATCGCTGGCTGGTTTTGGCGATGTGGCCACAACCAGCTTGAGCAAGGCAACCAGTGATGCACAGAGCTCTTACCAAAGCCAGCAGGCGACAGCTGGTCTGGTTGGTACGTTGGCTGGAGCTGGCACGGCGTATGGGCTGGCCAGCCTGAAAGCGCCGGCTGCAACGTAGATCAAGAAAATCAGCCCGACAGCATCCGTGCTGCAGGGCAAGGGTTACTAAGGGGGTTCCATGGGTTACGCCGCAGACACTTACGCCAAAATCACTCGCGAGAGCTACCAGGACTGGAAAGACCGCTTCTACCCGAAGCAGAAGGAGCTGATGGAGCTGGCCACCAACGACCAGTTGCTGCAGGAGCAGCTAGGCCGGGTGGAGGAGAACAACGCCAACGCCCTGCGTTCGGCCCAGCAGGCCACGGCCAACCGCAATGCGCGGATGGGGGTGAGCACCAGCAGCAATGCCAATGATAACAGCCAGGGGCTGCGCATGGCGCTGATGACGGCAGGCACCGAGAACGGTCTGCGCGAGCAGGAGCAGGCGCGCCAGATGGGGATCTTGACCGGCGCCGATGCCGGCACGCGTGAGGCAATCAAAACTGGTGGAGGTATGTGATGGGGTACGGACTGCTTGATATTGGCGCCCAGACGCGCCAGCAGGGTATGGCAGGGTTGCGTGATGCGGCCAATCGGGAGCAGGAGATTGAATCTGCCAACAAGAGCCTCAAGGCGGCGCGCAAACAGCAGACCATGAGCACCATCGGCACTGGCACATCGATGGGCGCCATGTTGGGCATGGCGGGTTCACTCGGTGGCCCTCTGGGCGCACTGGCAGGTGCTGGGGTTGGGTTTCTGGCAGACAGCTTGTTTTAGGGGGGCATGATGAGCGTATCGGGATTGGCGGAAGGTTTTCTGGCTGGCTTCAACACCATGGACCGTTATCAACGTGGCCAGAAAGAAGATGAGCGGATGGATAAGGCCATGAGCCTGCGTGATGCCATGTGGCAGAACGAGCAGGAGCGGCAGAAAGTGGCAGATGAGCGCTACCAGAGCGAGCTGGCGTACCGCGAGGGGCGCGATAAGCTGGCGGATGCCAAGTATGACAAGCAGTTCGCCCTCACCGAGCGGCAGATGAAGGCGTCAGAGGCGCGAGCCGGTGCTGCTGAACGGCGAGCGGCGGCACAGGAAGCTCGGCAGCAGCAGGAGTATGAGTGGCAAAAGACACTGCGGGACAAGCAGCTTTTCCAGCAGGAGAACCTGCCGATTATCCAGTCTGGCTGGCAGGCTGTGACCGAAGGCAAAGACCCGGGCCAGCAATTCTGGAGCGTGGTGCGCGACCCGCGCGCAGGCTCATTCAATCCGGAGCGCTATCTGCAGCAGGACTACGCCGAGGCTGGCAAGACTTTTGTCACCTATGCGGGCAACCTGGTGCGCCAGGCGCAGGAAGGAAAACTGGATCCAACTACGCCCGAGGGGCACGCTGCCGTCAATAACCCTGACTTCATCAAGGCGGCCGGCACCCTCTATCAGGATGAGGTCAGCAAAGGCGTGGGCGACATCGATCCGGAAAGCGGCAAGACCATCACCGGCAAGCAGTTGAACAACATCATGATCACCCCGGACGGGCGTGGCGTGGTATTGGGAGTGGAAGTCACCTATGACGACGGCAGCAAGGCCGTGCGTCCGGTCACCAACAACCGCACCTCGGCACCTGACGATCAACCCAAGGTCATCCCCATCAACGACTTCTTGAAGCCTGCCTACCAGCGGTCGGCCCTGGCCAAGCACATGATCGGCAATGCAGATCAGTTGCGCACCTCTCTCGGTCTGACGGCTGGGCCTGACCAGGTGGGTTACAAGAAGGCGGTCACCGAGCTGGAGAAGCAGCACGGCCAGAACCGCGCCCGGATCTCCTCCAGCAATGCGGAGGATAAAGACTTACAACTGGATGCGCTGGACGCCCAGCTGGAGCAGAGCAAGGCGGCGTTGGCCGACACCTTCGGCATGACTTCCAAAGCTGAGGAGAAGGAGGCGGGGGCCCCTATCAAAGAGTGGACTGGCGGCGATCCCGAGCGCCTGCAGTTCGTGAAGGAGGCCAACCAACATGGCAAACTGAGCAGTCTGCTGGATTCCCCGGCCAAGATGAATACGGCCTTTGAGCTTTGGCGCCAGCAGGCAGCCAAGCAGAGGCAGGCTGAGCAGGCGGTGGTCACAGCTAATCGACTGCGAGACACCGAGGCCAACGCCTATCAGGCGATGGGCCTGGCTCAGGCACGCCGCTAGTTGCCTTTCACCCACCCCAGCGTTAGCATCTCTCCATCGTCGATCAGTCTGCATGCTGATCGCCCCATCTCAAAAGCCCCGAACGGTTCGCCGCTCGGGGCTTTTCTTTTGCTCGAAATCCGAGGACACCATGGACAAACCTGGACTGCGTGACGCCCTGCCACAACCGCGACAATCTGACACTCGTAATGACCCCTTCTGGAGCTCGCTCGATAGCAGCCTGTCTGCCGCAGCGGCTGCAACACCCCAACCAGCCGAGCCTGTAGCCAAACGTGATCTTGATGTCGGCCTGGGCGATGTCGCCCGTGGGGTGGGCGCTGGCGCACTGGATCTGGTGGGCGGCATTGGTGAGCTGGCACGGCAGGCAAGCAACTTCGGCAAAGAGAATGCCGGGAAGCAGGGGGGCGACTACCTGGAACAGGCTCGTGCCAATATGGCCAATAAGCTGAGCCCGTTGCTGGATGTGGTCGCAGGTGCAGGCGATCTGGCCGCATCTGGGGCAGAGTCTCTGAATGATGGGATAAGTGCTGACGCCAAGGAGGCACTGGGGCGCCGACTGGTCGATGAAACGCCAGAAGGCCGGTTGACCCTGGGGGATGGCGCAGGGGATATCGATGTCTGGGCGATGAAAATGGCGCAGGGCGTTGGCTCTTTGCTACCGACACTCGCCGCTGGCGGGGTGACTGGGGTGGCCGCCAAAGCCTCTATCGGCCGGGCTGTCACTGCATCCATGGTCAAGCGTGGCGCTACCCAGGAGGTAGCCGAAGCGGTTGCCGCCAAGGCCGTGTCCAAAATTGCCACCGGCGCCGCCGTCACCACTGGTGCGACCGGGTCAGTCGGCAGTGCGGGGGTGAACACTCGTGACACCGTGCTGGGCATGAGCTTTGATGAGCTTTCCAGCAGCGATACCTTCCGCCAGGCATTCACCCGCATCGACCAGGATCAGCAGACGCAACACCTCTCTGATGAGGAAAAGCTGTCGTTGGCCCGGGAGGAGACTGCCAATGTTGCCAGCCGAGCCACCATGAGCGACGCCAAGGTGTGGGGCGCGGCGGCTGTCGGTTCCATGATGGGCGATGCCATGCTGTTCAAGATGCTGGCTGGCAAGGCGGCCACCGGTGGAGTGCTGAAAGGTGCTGCCAAGGGGGCGGCAGGTGAGGGTATCAGCGAAACCCTGGAGGAGGGGGTGCAGCAATACGCCGTCAACGAATCCCTCAACGAGGTGGCCGCCGCTGATATCGACCCGATGAAGGGGGTCATGTCGAGCGCGATCGAGGGCGGCCTGATCGGCATGGGTACCGGTGGCGCCCTGGGTGGCATGGGAGGGCTGCGCGGCAGCAAGTCACAGCCAGAAAGCGAGGGGGGAGCACAGGTAGATCCCGCCACTGTGGAGGATGTAGCGCCTGTTGAGTCTGGTGATCCTGTACAGGTGAACCCCGCTGTATCGCCGGCAGACCCAGACTTGGCGCCTGCTGCTGACGCCATGGCCGATCCGGTGGTTGCACCATCTGGCGAGCAATCCCCGCTCGGCCCCAGCGCCAGCCAGTTTGACGAGCTGCGTGATGTGCCGGCCTACCTGCGCCGCGACGATACCGCAGCGCGGTTCAAGGGCATGGCTGCCGATAGCGAGGTGCAGCGCGCCCTGGCTGGTGAGTTTGGCCAGTCAGTGCAGGAGCTGGTTGCTTCCCAGATGCAGGCTGGCGATCAGGGCAAGAGTCTTTATGAGCGAGCTCAGGCTGGTGAGCTTGGGCTTGACCCGTTCGCAGGCAACAAGAGCGCCCAGCAAGTGGCCATGGAGAACCAGCGCCTAGCCCTGCCGCTCAAGGATGTGATCTTTGCAGGTGACGCCAATGCCAAGCCCAAGGGAGAGGCGTTGGCTGCACCAGGGGATCACGATGATCATCAGGCCGGTCCCGGCCCGCAGTTTCGTGGCACAGAGCGCACCCGGTGGCAGAGCGGGCAGGAAGGCGACCTGCTTCCGCCAGAGCGTGATCCGCGGTATTACGCTGCCGAGGCGCTGCCCGGAGCCACTATCGAGGGTGAAGGGCGCGAAGTCGGCACCGAGTTGCCACACCGTAATGTGGTGTACGGCACAGATGGCCGCCCGGCACAGCAGCAAGCTGCCAATCTGGCACAGCGCGAGCGTGAGTTAGCCAACCAGCCGCCCCAGATCGGCCAATCAGACACCATCTTTGCCGGTGGTGCGTCGGGCAGCGACCCGCGCAACAGCGCCTATACCCCGCCCAAGCTATCCCGCGATCAGGTGGATGGCTCACTCGATACCCAATCAACCCGCGACCCGCGCAGCGAGGTAGCCCGTTCGATTGAGGGGGCAGGCAAGGACACCGATTCAGTATTCGGCCCGCTCAAATCATTGCGCATTACCAAGCGCGGCAAGCCGTTTGCCACCCAGAAAGAGGCCGCCGCCGCCAGCCGCAAGGGCAAGGAGACGCCGGTTGAGCTTAATGGGGGCGGGTTCGGCGTGGCGGAGATTGCCGAAGTTGAGCAGGCCAAGGCCAGTCAGAGCGTCGAGCAGCAGGCGGCACCGGCAAGCAAGCGCGGCTATCACGGCTCACACAGTCGCGGCCTGACGCGCCTTGAAAGCACCCATGGCGCTGATACTGCGTTTTTCGGTAAGGGGGTTTATGTCTCTGATAGCGTCGATGATGCCAGCGAGTACGCATCACACGATCCGGCAGTAAATCGCGATCTGGTCGGCAAGGCAGAGGCATACGCCAAGCAGCATGGCGTCACCTACAACGACGCCAAGGAGGCGTTACAGCGCCAGGGCTCCACCGTATATGAGGTTGAGCACAGCGCAACACGGCCATTCGCAGTTAGCGATCGCGGCGCCGATCTGAGCGACGAGAAAGCATTGCGTCTTGCCATGACGGAGTTGGATATCCCGCAGGCTGATCACGACCGCTATGTGTCATGGATTAAGCGAGACCAAGGCAATGGCGAGAAGTTGCTAGATACGCTGGGCAAAATCCCCGGCAAGGGCAAGTTGTTGCGCCAGTACGCCAGCATCAAAAACCACGATGCCCTGACGCTATCCGGCCCGTTTGCACTGCGTTCAGAGAAACTACGCGGCCAGAACGTTGAGCATACCCTCCTGCTTGATGACGACCTTGCCAAGGTTGTTGGCTCCCGCGATCTCAATGGCACTGCCGCCGCCAAGCAGGCCGCGCCAACCAAGAGCAATCAACCATCTGATCAGCCAGCTGCAAGCGTAAGCGCTGAAACAGTTCCGGCGCCGTCTGCCACCGCGGGCGAGGCCAGCCAACTAGCACCTGCTATCGATACCGGATACCGCGAGGTGATCCCCGTCAAGCAACCCAAGACAGAGGTGAGCAATGAGCCAGTTACCCCAGTACCTGCAATCAGCAGTGAAGGACAACGCGATCAGCCTGGCGCAGGCGAACCGGCTGCAGCAGGCGCTGGACCAGCCGTTGCCGGACTCGCCGACCGAGCTAGATCCGGAAATCCGGCAGACAACACTCCTGCTCCACCTGTACCTGATGGACAGCAGCAAAATGACCCAACACTGACAGCCCCGGCCACAGATGCCGGGGCTGCTGTTTCTGGCCGTATTGGCGAGGAAGAGCTGCGAGATCGCGACCTGCTAAAAGAGCATGGCGGGCACTGGAAGTATCGTTCTGCAGTAGGCGCAGGCTGGTTTACTGCCAACACCAAGGAGGCCGCCATTGAGCGTGCCGAGGAGGCATACCGCAAGGCAGTATCCAAAGGCGAGCCAGTGCCCACCAGGGATGAGCGGTTCGCACAGGCAGACGCAGAGCTGTTTAGTGAAATGGATCGCCGCTACGGAAAGATGTCAACTCCCGAGCTTGAAGCAGAGTACCAGCGACTTGGTGGCGAGGTTGGCGATTTGCAAAAATCAGGCTCTGGCGAGTTCAACGGCAATGGCGGCCGCCGCACTGGGGCTGCTGTATCCAATGAAGGTGCTCGCCAGGTTGGTGAGGAACGCTTGCGCCTTGGCGTTTACATGAAGATGCGCCGCGACCGCGATACCGCGGGGTCGGGAGCCAAGTCGCAGCAGATCGAGCCAGCCAACGACTGGCGCGGCGCCAAGAGCGCAACGGATTACCACGCCGCGAAGCGTCGCCTGTTCTCTGGCGAGATGGAGTTTTCTGAATTTCAAGCGATGAGCCGTTCCGCTCTGGATAACGCCCCCTCCCTGCGGGCTGAGCTGGAAAAGAAAACCAAGCAGGATTTGCTTGATCAGATGAGCCGCTTCAATGCTGCCCGCTACAAAAATGACAAAAAGGCCGTCGTGGTCGAGGCCGCATACAACCAGCTGATCGGTGATCTGCGCTGGGCTGCCAATGGTGATGGCAATACCATCAGCGAGACCTATGCCATCGGCGGCGCCAGACAGAGTATCGAAGAGCGAGTCGCCAAGGCGCTGGATGGCCTCACCCCTGAGCGGTATCAGCAGTTCGTCAACAAGCAGCGGGCGGACGTGGCCAAGCGCGATGCCGAGTTGGCCGCCACCAAGGAGGCGCTGCGCGACCCGCAGACCCTTGAGCAGTTCAAGACCTTCCTGAAATACCGCTCGCTGGACAAGCTGACCCCTGAGCAGCGCGCCCGCTATGAGGATTTGATCGCCGCCAGCAATCTGGACAAGCGGGATCAGGCCAACGAGGTGAAGGCTGCCACCGCCGTGACCCCGACCGCCAGCGGCGACATTATCAAAACCAAGCACACCAAGAGCGGGGAAGACCTCTTTGTGGTGCAAATGGGCGACCGGGTTGACCGCGACACCTATAACCAGATCAACGCGCACGCCAAAAAGCTGGGCGGCTGGTATTCCTCTTACAAGGTCGGTGGCGCCGTGCCGGGCTTTCAGTTCAAGGATGAGGCCAAGGCCACCGAGTTTCGTGGTTGGTTGACCGGTCAGGGGGCAGCCAGTGCCGCCCCGTCTGCCGAGGCCACCCCCACCGAGGTGACTGAGCCTGCCCAGACTGACAGCAAGAGCAAGCAGGTCGAGGCGCTGCGTGCCCGTGCCAATACCCTGCGTGACAAGGCCACAGCCGCACTCAATGCCGAGCGCAAGGAGAACACCAACAAGCGCATGACCGAGGCCGCCAACGCCCGCGCCAATGCCGAGAGTGAGTTGCACTTTGCCGGGTTGCTCGATGCCATTGCCGATGGGATTGAGTCTGGCGAGGTGACTTACCTGCGCAACCTGGCTAACGGCACCCAGTTGACCGAGCTAAACCACGCGCTAAGCCGCAGCTTGTGGAATTTGCCGCCAGCTCGCCGCGAGGCGCTGACCAGTCAGGGGATGATTGAGCGCACCGAGGATGGCCGGGAACGTTGGTCTGCCAAGGCCACCCCGGAGATGATGGCAGAAGGGGCGCAAATGCCCGGCATGGATTACTTCGCCCGCAACCTCAAAGATGTGGCAACCAAGATGCAAGGGGCAAGCGGCTTCAAGCAGGCCGGGGCCAAGATCATGGCGCTGGTCAATGCGGCGATCAATCGTGACAGCAAGACGGTTTCCATTACCGATCCTGAGCTTATCGCCAAACTCAAAGCCTACACCAGCGGGGTCAGCGACTACGACGCCAAGGCGGTCAAGGAGCAGATTGGCGGCTACAGCCGCCTGGAGCGAATGGGCATTACCAATCATACCGAGTTGCGCGCCGCCCTGCGTGAGCTGGCCCGCCTGCAAGCCGGGTTGAAAAAGCAGGCCGTGCCGCGCGACCCCTTGGCCGAGAAGATGGTCGCGCTCAAGCGCAAGCTGGTCGGTAACCGTAATGCCTTTATCGACTTCTTCCCGACCCCTGAAAGTCACGCCGCCGATCTGGTGGCGCTTGCCGGGATTGAGCCGGGCATGACGGTGCTGGAGCCGTCCGCCGGACATGGCATGTTGGCCGAGGCGGCGCGCGCTGCCGGGGCCAAGGTCGATGCGGTGGAGCTGGCTGGCGACCTGCGCGAGATATTGCAGGCGAAAGGGTTTGGTCTGGTGGGTAGCGACTTTATGGCCACCACCCCGGCCCAGTCTTATGACGCCGTGGTGATGAACCCGCCATTCTCCAATGACATGGATGTTGACCATGTGCGCCATGCTTATGACCACCTCAAGCCGGGCGGGCGATTGGTGGCCATTGTGTCCGCCACCGCCGGGGATCGCCAAAACAACAAGAACAAAGCCTTCCGTGAGTGGTTTGACGGGCTGGGAGGCAGTGAGCAGGCCATGCCGGATGGTGCATTCAAGGCGTCGCTCAACCCCACCGATGTACGCACCAAGATATTTGTCATCGACAAGCCCGCCAATGAGGCCAAGCCGCTGCCGTCACCAGAGGGTAAGCGGGTGACGGTCGCCACCCCCAAGGGGCAGAGCGTCGAGGTGCAATACCGGGTGATGGAGGCTGCCGATCTGGTGGCGTCTCACGACTTTGAGGGCAATCTCAACCACGACTACCCGCAGCAATTGCAGCCGCGCGACCGCAGCAAGCAAACCTATCGGGTACAGGTGGGGCAGATCGCCGCCGCGCCGGACGGGGCACGCCTGGCCGCCAGCCCGGAGACCGACCGGGGCGCGCCGATTGTGCGTGACGGCATTGTCGAGAGTGGAAACGGTCGCTCTATCGGGCTGAGGCAGGCTTACCAGCGCGGTGACGCCGACGCTTACCGCCGCTACATCGAGGCCAATGCGGCCGACTTCGGGATCGACCCGGCCGTGATCGGCGCCATGAAGCAGCCCGTACTGGTGCGCGAGCGGATCACCACCATGACCGACGACCAACTGCGTGACTTCGTGGTGGACTCCAACACCGACGCCAAGATGGCGAACAGTGCCGCCGAGGATGCCGGCGCCGACGCGGGCAAGCTGACCGACGACATGCTGGATCTGCTCAACATCCCTGAGGGGGGCGACGTACTGGCGAGCCAGAACAACCGATTCCTCCAGGCGTTCCTGTCTGCCATCGGCGAGAACCAGAGCAACAGCTATGTGAGCCGGGACGGGCAGTGGAATGATGCCTACCGCAAGCGGGTGACGGCGGCCATCTTCGCCTACGGCTACGACAACCAGCGGCTGCTGGATGCGGCCACCGGCGAAGTGGACGCGGACGGCCGTAACATCACTACCGCCCTGATCAACAACGCCGTGGGCATGGCCAAGTTGCGCCAGCACTCGCCGGAGCGGGCCAAGGTTATCTCCAACTACCTCGCCGAGGCAGTGGAGAGCATCGCCCGCGCCAAGCGCAGCGGGCAGTCCCTGCAAGAAATGGCCGCTCAGTCTGATATGCTGGGAGGCGACACCAGCCCAGAGGGCAGCCTGCTGGCCCAGGCCATCGCGGCCAGCGCCCGCAGTGCCAAGGCGATCACCGGCATGGTTGGCGACATCCTGACTATGCTCAACAAGACCACTTCCGCCGACATGTTCGGCGCGGCGGTGGACCCTGCAACCCCGGAGACAGCGATCAATGAAACCCTCAAGGCCATCAGCGCCTACAACCAGCAAAAAGCCAGCCAACCCAAGCCCGGCGGCGATCTTTTTGGCCTCGCCGGAGCACGGAATAACCACGGCGCAGCGCCAAGCGTTCCGCGATCTGGTGACGCAAGCGCAGCAAAAGGCGCAGGAGGAGTAACTGAGGGGCGCCTCGAGCTGGACGGGGTAAGTATCCGTATTCCAACCATCGACGAGGAGCAGCAACGCCTCTACAACCAAGCCACCCACCGGGGCCAGGGCGTGAACTTTGCCAGCGGCATCAGCACCGGCGTGGGGCGGATCCTCAATGACCTGAAGGATGCCGGCCTACTGGACACGGCAGAGCAGAGGGCGGCCGCCGAGGCTGAGGTGCAAGCCTGGGCCAATGAGGAGGCCATCAACGCCCGCAAGCTGATGCGCGACGGCATCAAAAACCCGAGCTGGGCGATCACCGGCCGTTCTGGTCGCAAGGCCCAGAGCAGCGCCTCCCAGGACGCCGAGAACCGCCGCCAAGCCGCCCACCACAAAGACCAGTCAGACCGCATCACGGCCCTGCGCGGAGAGCTGAAGAAGCTGCGCCCGAAGGAGGTGATCGGGAAAGAGTCGTTCAACTACGCATGGGGCAAGGCCAAAGGCATGATCGCCGACTACGCCAGCGCCCAGAGCAACGGGCAGCCCAATCTGCTGGCCAGTCTGCGCAAGAGCATGAATGCCGAGCTGGCCCGCTACCTGCAGGAAATGGAAAAGATCGACGCACAGGGCTTCATCAAGACCCTGAGTGAGCAGGACAATCGCCTGAAAGCTGCCGGGTATGATGGCCTGGTAGCCATCGTCGGTGCTCGTTCAAACCCTGGCAAGATTATCAGCGATGCCATTAATGGACGGATCCGCTTCTCCAAACAGGCTATGGCGCAGGGCGAGAAGCCAGCCAAGCACCTGACCCGCAAGGAGGCGGAGCTGGTAACCAAGGAGTGGTTCAAGCAGTACCGTGGAGCCAGTGGTATTGATGTGCAGATCCACGCTACCCAGGCCGAGCTGGAAAAGGCGCTGGGGCTGGCGGCACAAGATGGCCTGATCCGCCGCGCCGCCTTTGATGATGACAGCGGCACCCTGCATGTGGCCGCGGATACCATCGCCAATCCCAAGCGGATGCGCGAGATCCTACGCCATGAGGTGCTGGCCCACTATGGCCTGGCCAATGTCCTGGGTGACGGGGAATACACCAAGCTGATGAGCCGCCTCATCGCGTCCCAGAAGGACCCCAGCATGAAGCCGGTGTGGGACTGGGTAAACACCCATTACGCCGACGAGGACATCGGCACCAAAGCCGAGGAAGTGGTGGCTCATCTGGCGGAATTGGAGCAGGGGGCCTGGGGCCGTGGCTGGGATCGGGTCGTGGCCTGGGTCACCCGGGCGCTGCGTGCGGTCGGCTTTGTACCTGATGGCATTACCGCCGCGGAGACGCGTTCCCTGATCGAGGGGCTGGGCAAGAAGTTGCAGCGTAGCGGCCCAGACGACAGCGGGCCGGATGGCGGGAAGAAGTTCAGCCAGGAAGCCGAGCGGCCAGCCCAGAAAGGCGGTATCAAGATGAGCCAGGCCAGTACCGCAGCTGATGCGGCCATGGAGAAGCTCAACCTGGGCCCCAAGCCCGACATCATCGACAAGACCAAGGCCAGCCTGAACAAGCTCCGTCAAGTTGACCGAGGCGTGGTCAGCTCATGGATCGATCGCGTCATCAAGAAAGCCAACACCGAGGTGCTCGACGCGCTGGCCCCCATCAAATACGCCGAGGAGGCTGCCGGCATTACTGATGCCGCAGACTCCGGTTATGTGGCGGCACGGATGGCGACGGGGGCCGCCTCCACCATGCAGGCGACCATGCTCTATGGTCTGCCGGAGTGGAATGACGGGGTGATCCAGCGCAAGGCGGGTACCGGCGAGAAAGACGCGCTGCTGGGCATCTTTGCCGACCTGGGAGCTGATCTGCACAACTGGCTTGGCTGGATGGCTGGTCACCGGGCGGAACTGCTGATGGCGCAGGGCAGAGAGAACCTGCTCGATGCCAATGACATTGCGGCGCTCAAGGGGCAAGGCAAGGGCAAGGAGGCCAAGTTCAAGGAGGCAAAAGCCCGCTGGAACAGGCTCAATGCCGCGACGCTGGATCTGGCGCAGGAGGCTGGACTGTTCACCAAGGAGGCACGAGCGGAGTTCGAAAACGAGTGGTACATCCCGTTCTTCCGCGAATCCGACGACGGCGACGTGATCGCCCCATTCAAGACGAAGGGCATTGCCAACCAGAACGCCGGCATCAAGAAGCTCAAGGGCGGGGAGGCCAACACCAACGACCTGCTCGAGAACATCTTCACCTCCACCTCCAAGCTGATCGACGCGTCCATGAAGAACATGGCGGCCCAGAAGACGGTTTGGAACCTGGCGGATACCGGCATCATCGAGGTCATTCCGAAGCCAAACAAGATGGATTACCAGGCCCTTGCCAATGGCAAAGACAGGATCATGGTCAAGCTGGAGGGGGAGGACTACATGATCCGGGTTGAGGATCCGGACCTCTATCGCGCTATGACCTTCTTCGACCGCAAGCCGTTCGGCGCCATGGTCAATGTGGCGGCCAAGGCCAAGCGCCTGCTGACAGCCGGGGTGACCGCATCCCCTGAGTTTATGCTGCGCAACTTCCTGCGCGACTCACTCTCCAGCTGGGCGATCAGCAAAGACGGCTTCAGGCCGGTGATCGACTCCATCAAGGGGGTGAAAAAGACCCTGGCGATGGACGGAAGTACCATTGATGTGATGTTCAGCGGAGCCTCCTTCCTGGGCGGCTACGTGAATGGCAATGACCCAGAGGCGATGGCCGATACCGTGCGTAAGTCGCTGCGACGCAAGGGGATGACGCCCGAGCAAATCGCCCGCTACGAAAAGAGCATTATCCGCAACGCCGCTCAGGCAAAGGGCGTGGTTGCCAATGTGTGGGAGAAGTACAACCGCTATGGCGAGGCTTTCGAGAATGCCAACCGCGAGGCGGTCTATGCCGCAGCCATCAAGGCTGGCAAGAGCCACGCCCAGGCGGCGTTCGAGTCGAAGGACCTGATGGATTTCTCCATGCTGGGTGCCTCACGCACCATGCAGGTCATGACCCAACTGCTGCCGTTCTTCAATGCCCGGGTGCAAGGTCTAGGCAAGCTGACCCGCGAACTGCGAGACAACCCGCGCGCCATCGCCAAACGTGCAGGCATGATCACGGCTGCGAGCCTGGCTCTGCTGGCCGCCAACTGGGACGATGAGCGATACGAAGAGCTGCCGGATTGGGACAAGGATGCCAACTGGCACTTCTTTGTCGGCGATCAGCACTTCCGGATCCCCAAGCCGTTCGAGATTGGCGTGTTGTTCGGCACCATCCCGGAGCGCATGGTGCGCGCCATGGGCGGGAAGGACACTGGCGCGCAACTCGGCAAGGCGATAGCCAGGGCGGTCGGTGAAACGTTCGCGCTCAACCCCACGCCGCAGATCGTCAAGCCGTTGGTGGAATCCTACTTCAACTACGATGCCTTCCGTGGCATCCCCATCGAGAACGCGCAGGACCTCGCAGTGCAGGCGGAGGCTCGCTACAACGAGCAGACCAGTCTGATGATGCGTGAGCTTGGCGAAACCCTGGGTATGTCACCCAAAAAGCTGGAGCACCTGCTGATCGGCTACACGGGCACCATGGGCAGCTATGTGATGGCTGCCGCTGACGGGCTTATCCGGGCTTCGCGCCCTGGTGAGTCAGCAAGCTGGCGCGCCGACGAGATCCCGCTTGTTAAAGCGGTGTATCGCGGCACTGGCCCTGCAAAGTCCACCCAGCACATGGAGGAGTTCTACCGGATGCTGAACGAGGTGAATCAGCTCAAACGCACCATTGACCAGTACCGCAGCGAAGGGCTCACAGATAAGGCCCGCGAGCTGCTGGAGGAGCAGGGTGGGATCTTGAAGTCGCGCCGAAGCCTGAGTCGCACTCAGCAGCAGGTACGAGTGGTGCGCAACAAGATTGAGCTGATCCAGCGGGACCGCACCATGGCGGCAGAGGAGAAGCGCCGGCGCATTGACGAGCTGCTGGCCCGCCGCAACGACCTTGTATATCAGGCGGTAAACAAGAACAGGGAGAACTGGGAGTAAGGGAGAATAGCGGCCCTGGCTGAGCCTCTGTGTTAGGGGTAAGCTAGGGCCTTAACCTATAGGGACCCAGGCCATGTGGATACTGTTCGCGTTGGTAATGATGGTGGTGGCGCTGAAAGCGTTCAGTTTCAGCTTTACGCTGGCCCTGATCCCCTTTGCTGCAGGGTGTTGGTGTTTCAGTAAGTCCAGTCGCGATGACCTGGACACCTTCATGGCGTTCAGTTTCTTCGCTGTCTTGATAGGGTTCGCGTTGAACTTTCTCATTAGTATCTGGTGATATTTGTGCAGGGATTTAAAGAAAGGCACGACACTGATGGGGCTAGGGCCCCATTTTTAATACCCAAATCAGTCCGAAAATGATAAATTCAAGGAGTGTACTGTATGGGTATACAGTGTTTCACAGTCGAGAGACTGGGAGAGCAAGGGGGAAATCGGATGGAATCACTACTAAGCGAACTGGAAGAGTTTGTTGAGACGCTGGACCTGGCGCCTGAGGAGGAGAGAAAGATCGCGAGCATTCTGGAAAAACTACGCGATGAAGCCACCGTGTCAGCGTGATGCGGAAGGATTCGGATTGGCCCGCCACTGTGCGGGCTTTTCTATGCCTGGAGGGTAGAAAAGAAAAAAGCCTGCATTTCTGCAGGCTTTCTTGTTCTTGGATCACCATTGGATCATTTTGATTCCAGTTTTGGGCCAGTCACTGTCGCTATGTTTTTGCTAAGTGGCTGTTTTTTCTGGGTTTGTCCTGTCGGTGTCCTAGTTAAATTGGTGGAGCTGGGGGGATTTGAACCCCCGTCCAAAATTACTACATCCTCGGTACTACATGCTTAGTCACTCTTTACATTCGCCAACACGCTGCGGAGAGACACGCCACGCATTGACTAGCTCGATTGGTTTTAATGCTTCCGCCCCGAGCAGGACTTCCACACGATCCTGTGAAGGATGACCTTCCATTTCCCTAGGACACAGGCAAGCTAGGGGAGAAGGGCTCAGCGCAGGTTATTAAGCTGCGAGTGCGTAGTTTTCGTCGTTTGCGACTATTTTTTTGCGGTTTATTAACGAGGCCTACCGCACCTCGGCATGCACCTTGGGTTTCGTGAATCTTGTCGAATCCAGAATCAGCCCCAAGTTGTCAAAAGGGATTGTACGCAAAAATCCTGTCATGGCAAGGCGTTGATGGCAATCGACCGGCCTTGGCCGGTCGATTGCTGGTTTATTGGTCGCCGCATGGGGGCCGGCGGCGCACAATCAACCGCGGTGCTTGTTCTTCATGATGCGGGCCTTCTCACGGTCCCATTCCCGGGCCTTGGTGTCTTCCCGCTTGTCGTGCTCTTTCTTGCCTTTCACCAGGCCGATCTCGACCTTGACCCAGCACGCTTTCCAGTAGAGGGCCAGCGGCACTATGGTGTAGCCCTGACGAGCGGTCAGGCTCTCGAGCTTGTCGAGTTCACGGCGACTGAGCAGCAATTTGCGGGTGCGGGTCGGATCGCATACCACGTGGCTGGAGGCGGCGTTCAGCGGCAGGAAGCTGGAGCCGAACAGGAAGGCTTCCCCCTGCATGAAGATGACATAGGCTTCGCTGATGTTGGCCTTGCCCGCCCGCAGGGACTTCACTTCCCACCCTTGCAGGGACAGACCGGCTTCCACGCGCTCTTCGATGAAGTACTCGTGACGGGCGGTTCTGTTGAGTGCAATGGTGCTGGACCCGGCTTTGTTTTTACTGTTCTTTTTGCTCATGACGGGGGCCTTAGGCAATGTTTAGGAAGGCGCATTATACGTGGGTGGCGGCGGCTGTAAAACGCACAGCGCTCCGAGTGGCGGCTTTGTGAGCAGTTCGATGACGATTTTGAGGGAAGGGCGGGGCGAGAGCGGACCACACTGGCCGGAAAGTGTGCGATTGCCCTGCTTGGTGACCCGCGAACAGTTTCGGCGGTGATTTTGGCTGACAAGGTGATAAAATCGGGCCGATTGGATGAGGAAAACCCATGCCCCGTATTACTCGCAGTGCCCTGGTGATGTTCAGCGCGGAACAGATGTTCCGGCTGGTCAATGATGTTGATGCCTATCCTGAGTTCCTACCCGGCTGTGTCGGCAGCCGTGTTCACGAGTCAGGTGAAGACTACATGATGGCCTCGGTCGATGTGGCCAAGGCGGGTATCGCCAAGACCTTTACCACGCGCAACCAGCTCGATGCCAATCGCACCATCAAGATGGAGCTGGTGGAGGGGCCTTTCAGCAAGCTGGCGGGATGGTGGACCTTCACGCCCCTGGACGTGGATGCCTGCAAGGTGGAGTTCGATCTCGACTTCGAGTTCACCTCCAAGCTCATTGAGCTTGCCTTTGGCCAGATCTTCCGCGAGCTGGTGAGCTCCATGGTGCTTGCCTTCTCCAATCGTGCCAAGGTGGTTTACGGTGTCTGAGCTCCTCAATATCGAAGTGGCCTATGCCCTGCCCGAGCGGCAGACGGTGCTGTGCATCCGGGTCGCGCCCGAGACCAGCGTGCTGGCGGCCATCGAACAATCCGGCATCCTGCAAAAGCACCCGGAGATCGACCTGTCGGTCAACAAGTTCGGTATCTACAGCCGTCCGGTTAAGGGCGCAGAGCCGGTGCAGGAGGGGGATCGCATCGAGATCTACCGCCCTCTCATCGCCGACCCCAAGGAGATGCGCAAGAAGCGTGCGGAAAAAGCCAAGGAAGAGGGGCGTGCCGATGTGGTCACCGGCGGGCGGCCCGATGTGCACCGCAAGCGAGACGATGCCGGCACCTGACGGGTGATGGGTTGTGACAAAGGGGCGCCGTGGCGCCCCTTTGTGATCGTCTCGCCCGACACGGGGCATCACAGGGTGAGCAGGCGCTCGTTTTCCACCGTCTCTATCCCGCTCTCCTGGATGGCAAGGCGCGCCATGGCGTGCGCCACCTGACTAGCCTCGATGGCACGCCAGCGGCGCAGCGACCCGCGCAGCAGGGGCTTTACCAGCGGATAGATGGCCTGGATGATCTGCTCCGAACGGCGCGCAGGTTCGCGATGGCCGAGCAGCATGGCCGGGCGCAGGATGACGAGCCGCTGCCACTCCTGGGCCAGCAGGGCCTGCTCCATCTCGCCCTTGGTGCGGGGATAGAGGGCAGGGGAACCCGGGTTGGCGCCCAGACTGGAGACCACCAGCAGGCGGCGGCAGCCGTGGCGACGGGCGAGTGCGGCAAAGGCCAGCACATAGTCGAGATCGACCCGGCGAAATGCCTCGGCCGAGCCGGCATCCTTGCGGGTTGTGCCAAGGCAGCAGAAGGCAATATCCACAGGGGAGGGCAACGTCAATCTGTCCAGCGCGTCGAACGAGGTGGGCAGCCAGGTGCGTCCCGGAGCGGGGTCGCCCGGTTTGCGGCAGAGCAGGAGGAGGTCGTGCTCCGTCCCCAGCTCGCGCAGCAAGGCTTTGCCAATCAGACCGGTGGCGCCGGCAATCAGGAATCGACTCATGATGATCTCCTCGGGGCAATGAGGCATCCAGAGTGTGGCCCGGCGACATCACCGGGGCCAGAGAGAACAAAACCGGCAGAAGCCGGTTTTGTGATGTCATCTAGAGCGGTGTGGTGAAAGCGGCAGGGAGAGGGAAATCACCGGTCACGGTGGCCAGTCTGTCACCCACGAAGTTGAGGGTCAGCTCCTTGCGCTCCTTGTCGCCCCGACCGGGCTGGAACTCATAGAGGTAGTACCAGGTGTTGGGGTCAAAGCTGTCGCGCAACATGGGAGAACCCAGCACGAACTCGACCTGTTCGCGGGTCATGCCTTGGCGCAGCTTGTCGACCTGCTTTTGTTCCACATAGTTGCCCTGGGGAATATCGATGCGATAGACCAGGCTGCAACCGGACAGGGTGAGGGCGGTCAGGGCCGCGGCAATCAGGTGTTTCATCCGCATATCGGGTTCAGATCATCCATACAGTCTTTTTAGCTCGGCAAATCATACCCACTCCCCGTGCGGAAGTAAAAAGCCATTGATCCATCAGCCAATAAAAAGGGCCGCGTGGCGGCCCTGGCAGATCTTGCCCCCTTACATGGCGGCGCGGAAGATGGCGACGATCTCCGCGTGAGTCGCCTGCCTGGGGTTGGTGAGACCACAGGCATCCTTGAGCGCATTGGTGGCCAGCACGTCTAGGTCGTCGGCCCTGACCCCGAGCTGCTCCAGACCGGTGGGGATCTTGACGTCGCGAGCCAGTTGCTGGATGGCATCAATGGCTGCCGCCGCACCCTGCTCATCGCTCATGGCGCTCACATCCACCCCCATATGACGGGCCACATCCTTGAGCCGACCGGCGCACACCCGGGCGTTGTAGGCCTGGACATGGGGCAGCAGCACCGCATTGCACACCCCGTGGGGCAGGTCGTAGAAGCCGCCGAGCTGGTGAGCCATGGCGTGCACATAGCCCAGGCTTGCGTTGTTGAAGGCCATGCCGGCCAGGAACTGGGCATAGGCCATCTGCTCGCGGGCATGGAGATCCTCCCCCTGATGCACGGCGGTGCGAAGGTGTTCGGCAATCAGTGCGATGGCCATCACGGCGCTGGCATCGGTGACCGGGGTGGCGGCGGTGGAGACATAGGCCTCGATGGCGTGGGTCAGGGCATCCATGCCGGTGGCGGCGGTGAGGCCGGCGGGCTTGGCCAGCATCAGTTCCGGGTCGTTGACCGACATCAGCGGCGTGACGTGCTTGTCGATGATGGCCATTTTCACCTGACGGGATTCGTCGGTAATGATGCAAAAACGGGTCATCTCGGAGGCGGTACCGGCCGTGGTATTGATGGCGATGAGCGGCAACTGCGGCTTGTCGGAGCGATCCACCCCCTCGTAATCCTTGATGCTGCCCCCATTGGCGGCCACCAGGGCGATGCCCTTGGCGCAGTCGTGGGGTGAGCCGCCGCCGAGCGAAATGACGCAGTCGCAGCCGTGGGCCCGGATCATCGCAAGACCCGCCTCGACGTTGGCCACGGTGGGATTGGGTCTGGTCTCGTCGAACACCACGGCGTCGATGCCGTGCTCGGCCAGGAGGGCGGCGAGCCGGCCCACCACGCCAATCTGGCCCAGGATCTTGTCGGTGACGATGAGCGCCTTGCGATAGCCATGTCCTTGGATATCCGCTGCCGCTTCCTGCAGGCAGCCCGCCCCCATCAGGTTGATTGCGGGAATGTAGAACTTGAATGTCGCCATGATGGACTCCGTATGATTAGCCATTAAGTGGTATGCGGGCGCCAACATAACAGCGTCGGAGGGGATGAGAAGGGGTCAATGGTATCTCGTTTGCAACTTTGTGGACTCGATCGCGCTCTTTAAATGGACGGTCGATCAAGGCTTGACAAGGGACGGGAGAGCAAAAGGAGTGTAAAAACGTTTTTCAAGAAATTCATCATCTTAGCAAACGTTTCGCGCCATTTTTGTCAGCTTTGAAGCGCAGAAGTGTGAGGCGCATCAAGGAATTGGAAAGCGCTTTCGACCATAGTTGGCGCCTCCCCGGATGAGGGGATACCGGCTTGAAAGTACCGTAAAGAATCACCTTAACTGCACTCGGCTGCCATGCGGCGGGGCGCAACCAGGAGTCCACTATGTCTGATGTATTTCACTTGGGTTTGAAAAAAGCGGATCTGCAAGGCGCCACCCTGGCGATCGTCCCCGGTGACCCCGAGCGCGTGAAGCGCATCGCAGAACTGTTGGACAACCCGGTGCACCTGGCCAGCCATCGTGAATTCACCACCTGGCGCGGCGAGATGAACGGCAAGGCCGTGATCATCTGCTCCACCGGTATCGGTGGCCCGTCCACCTCCATCGCGGTGGAAGAGCTGGCCCAGCTGGGTATCCGTACCTTCCTGCGCATCGGCACCACCGGCGCCATCCAGCCGCACCTGAACGTGGGCGACGTGATCGTCACCACCGGCTCCGTGCGCCTCGACGGTGCCAGCCTGCACTTCGCGCCGATGGAGTTCCCGGCAGTGGCCGACTTTGACTGCACCACCGCCCTGGTGAACACCGCCAAGGAGCTGGGCTCCAAGCTGCATGTGGGCGTCACTGCTTCTTCTGACACCTTCTACCCGGGTCAGGAGCGTTACGACACCGTATCCGGTCGCGTGGTACAACGTTTCCAGGGTTCCATGAAAGAGTGGCAAGCCATGGGCGTGCTGAACTACGAGATGGAGTCCGCAACCCTGCTGACCATGTGTACCAGCCAGGGCCTGCGTGCGGGCATGGTGGCCGGTGTCATCGTGAACCGTACCCAGCAGGAAATCCCGAACGCCGAAACCATGGCGAAAACCGAATCTGATGCCATCAAGATCGTGCTGGGCGCCGCCCGCAAGCTGATCTGATAGCACCACACCGAGTGGGGGGTGGGGGCCGTTGCGAAAGCGCGGCCCCTATCTTTATCCGCCGTTTGCCCCTTTTGCCTTCCTGACCCTGCTTTCCCCCTTCTACGTTACCCCTGTTGCACCGTCATGGCCGCCAGTGCCTGCGCAAAGGGCGCTTCACAGCGGATCTGTACCGCTTCGCCGCTCACCGGGTGCACAAAACCGAGTTCACTGGCGTGCAGCATCAGTCTGGGGGCTCGTTCGCAGCCGGGCGGGAGCAGGCCGCCATAGAGATCGCATCCCAGGATGGGATGGCCCAGCCACTGGCTGTGGATGCGCAGCTGGTGGGTGCGCCCGGTTTCCGGTACCAGCCTGACCCGGGTCAATGGCACCGGCTGGCCTGCCCCCTCCAGGGTGAGCCGCTCCATCACCCGATAGCGTGAGCGGGCGGGTTTGCCGCTGGCGGCGCAGATGCTCATCAGCGGGAACAGCGCCGGATCCTTGGCGATGGATGCGTCGATGACGCCCTCATCCACCGCCAGATGGCCGCAGAGCAGTGCCTCGTAAGCCTTGCTCACGGTGCGCTGGCTGAACTGGTGGCAGAGCAGGGCGTTGATGCTCTTGCTTTTGGCCACCACCATGACGCCCGAGGTGCCAAAGTCGAGGCGGTGCACCAGGGTGCAGCCGGGGTAATCCTGTACCAGCCGGTAATGGACCGAATCGAGGTTCTGCGGGTTCTTGCCCGAGAGGCTCAGCAGGCCGCTCGGCTTGTTGATGAGCAGCAGATGCGCATCCTCAAACAGGATCTCGATGGTGGCGGCGCAGGGCGGGGCGATGAAGGTGTCGACGATGACGGACATGGGGCAGCCGGACGATGAAGGGGGAGGGATCATACCCGAACGATGGCGGCGCGGCGAATCTGGATGTCCGCTCCCAAGGCCTGTCGCCAAGTACTTGATCTCGTTGGTTGAGGCGTTTTGTGACTCCCTCCTGAGTTCATCTGGCCATCTCTTGCTAAGGTATGGCTCCCTGTCATGTTGTAAGGAGTCTGTCCATGGCGTTGCCCGTTATTCTCGATTGCGATCCCGGCCACGATGATGCCATCGCCCTCATTCTGGCGCTGGCGAGCCCCGAGCTGAAGGTGCTGGCGGTCACCACCAGCGCGGGCAACCAGACCCCGGACAAGACCCTCAACAATGCCCTGCGCATCCTGACCCTGCTCGGCCGCGACGACATCCCGGTGGCGGCGGGGGCTGCCAAGCCCCTGGCCCGTGAACTCATCATCGCCGACAACGTCCACGGCGAATCGGGGCTGGACGGCCCAGAGCTGCCGGATCCCGCTTTTGCTCCCCGGGCGATGAGCGCCCTTGAACTGATGGCAAGATGTCTGCGCGAGAGCCCGGAGCCGGTCACCCTGGTGCCGACCGGGCCGCTCACCAACATTGCCCTCTTGCTGGCGGCCCACCCCGATCTCAAGCAGAAGATCGCCCGCATCGTGCTGATGGGGGGCGCCGCCGGTGCGGGCAACTGGACCCCCGCGGCGGAATTCAATATTTATGTGGATCCCGAAGCGGCCGATATGGTCTTCAAGTCGGGGCTGCCCATCACCATGTGCGGGCTGGACGTGACCCACGAGGCCCAGGTGATGGACGAGGATATCGAGCGGGTACGCGCCATTCCCAACCCGGTGGCGCAGTGCGTGGCACAGCTGCTCGACTTTTTCATGATCTATCATCGGGATCCCAAGTGGGGATTTGCTGGCGCGCCGCTCCATGACCCCTGTACCATCGCCTGGCTGCTGGCGCCCTCCCTGTTTCACGGGGTGGAGTGCCGGGTCGATATCGAAACCGGCGGAACCCATACCCTGGGCATGACGGTGGTGGATCGCTACGACCTGACCGGCAAACCGGCCAATGCCCTGGTGCTGCTGGGGCTCGACAGAGTCGGTTTCATCGAGTTGCTGGTGCAGCGACTGCGCTCATTTGGTTGACATCCTGGACATCGGATAAGGGGTTGGGAATGTGGAAAGGGACGTTGGCGCTGCTGACATGCATGCAACTGACGGGTTGCGCGACCCCGTTCGAGAAGATGTGGCAGGGGCTGGCGACCTGCGAGCTGGACACCCTTCATCTCGACATCGAGACCGGGCGCCCGGCCAATCCGCAGCTCGCCATGTATACCCCTGACAAGGTGAGCGAGGGCTTTGCCTGGTACAAGGTCCATCAGGAGTTGCACGGCCTGCCCATCGTCGGTTTCCTGGTGCCGGCCTCCACCTTCGAGGTACATGCCCTCTTCGTGGATACCCCCATCGCCAATGCCCGCAGGCTGACACATAACGCCTATGGCAGCGAATTTGCCGACGAGCAGCTGCATGACGAGGGGATGGCCCCCCTGTTGCTGCGCGACCCCAACAATCCCAAGCGCTCCATCATCGACTGCACCCGGGGTGAGTCGGCGGAGCCGCTGCCGGAAGCGTCTTTCGGCGAAGGGGAGTGAGCCCGGGGGAGGGCAACGGGATATCAGGCCAGACAAGAAAGGGGCCAGCCGCAAGGCTGGCCCCTTCTCTATGGGAGCAGACCCGGGTCCGGGGTGTCAGGGATACCCCAGGGTCTGCCTGATGACGGGAAGCTGCGCAGCAATCCAGGCCGGATTGATGGGCCCCCAGTCGCTGATGCGGTAGTGCCCCTGCAGATGGCGAGCCCCCTCGGTCTGCTCGAAGGCGCACTGGATGTCGAGCTCCGCCAGGGCGCTGAGGGTGTCCTGGGCGGTGCGGCGCGGCATGCCGGTCGCCTCCATGATGGCGGGCACGGTGTCCGTGCCCTGACTGATGAGGTGAGCCACGTAGAGCCGGCGATAGAAGCTGGTGCGGGTCTTACTCGGCTCGCTCATATCTCGTCCTCGAGGCGATCGAAGTAGCGCCAGGTGGCGATGGCCGCCTTGCCCATCACCAGGGCCCAGACACCGAACCAGAACCAGCGGAAGAAGCTCCAGGTGGAGGCATCGGGCTCGGTGCTCGCGATCTTGGTGACGTTGGGGAACATGGAGAACATGTTCACGCGCCAGCCGTAGGAGGTGATGATGGCCAGGCGTTTTTCGAACTCCATGGACTTGGCCTTGGCCTGGACGTCGGCGGCGTTGAACTTGAAGTAGAAGGGCCAGCCCCATTCGGTGTCTTCATTGCGAAACACCCGGATCTTCTCGCCGGGGCGCTCGGTGTAGATGTAATAGACGTCGGTGGTGGGGCCGTCAGCCGGGTTCTTCTGGCTGATGGGGCCATCCTTGTCGGTGCGCTTCACCTCCACCCCGGTGATGGTGGCGATGGTGTGTTCCGGCAGATAGAAATCGAGCCAGAGTGCGGAGAGCAGGGCGATGAGGCCGAGCGTGATAAAAGCGGGTTTCTTGAACTTCAGGCTCATGATGATCTCTCGATGAGGGGGAGTGACGTGCCTCTACCATACCCACATTTGCGAATGCAGCCCAGCCCCCAATGACACCTTGATGGCAAAAACCCGTTTTAAACAGGAGGCGTGAAGGGGGAGGGGCAAGTGCGGGGCCAGCGCCGGGCCCCGCGGTATCGAAGAGACCCTCTCGGGATCAGAGCTGGAACTGGGCGAGCTGCCTGCGCTGCTGCTCGGCGAGCTGTGACAGTTCGTGACTGGCGGCGGCACTCTGGCTGATGCCGGCAGCGTTCTGGTTCACGATCTCGTGGATGTTGGTGAGGTTGCGGCTGATGTCGGCGGTGACGCAGGATTGTTGTTCTGCCGCGGTCGCCACCTGGGCGTTGGCACCGTTGATCTGGTTGACCGCGTCCGTGATGCCCCCCAGCAAGGCCTGTACCTCGGCGGAGAGCTGCCGGTTGTGGCCGAGGATCTCCAGGGTCTGCTGCACGCCGCTGTTGGCGGAGAGGGACTGGCTCTGCAACTGCTCGATGATGGCCTGGATCTCCTTGGTGGAGTCCTGGGTACGGGCGGCCAGCAGGCGCACTTCGTCGGCCACCACCGCAAAGCCGCGGCCGCTTTCACCGGCGCGGGCCGCCTCGATGGCGGCGTTGAGGGCCAGCAGGTTGGTCTGCTCCGAAATGCTCTGAATGACTTCGATCACCTTGCCGATCTGCTCGGACTGGGACTTGAGCCTGGCCACCACAGTCGCGGCGTTCTCCAGACTGCCCGCCATGCGGCCGTTGGCCTCGATGCTTTCGGCAAACAGGGTCAGCCCCTGCTCGACCCGACTGTTGGCATCCCGGGCCAGCTCGTCGGCCAGGGCGGCATTGTGGTTGACGTTGTCAGCGGTGCTGGCCAGCTCGGTGACGGCGGAGGCCACCTGTTCGGTCTCACCGCGCTGCTGCTGGGCGTTGACCTCTGCCTGGGTCATCACAGCGGCAAGCTCGGTGGCGGCGGAGGCCACATTGCCGCTGATGCCGGTCAGGGTCTGGATGGTGTTGGCAAGCTGGCTCAGGGTCCGGTTGATATCCCTGGCGAGCTGGCCCAGCTCGTTGTTGCCTTCGGCATTGGCACGCACGTTGAAGCGGCCGAGGGCGACGGCGTGCATCACCTCCTGCAACTGGCCGATGGGCTGCACGATGCGCCCGGAGATCCACCAGCCACCCAGCAGGGCCGCTATCAGGGTGCCCCCCATCAACAGCAGGGTGCGCAGCAAGGTCGCGCGGTAGTGGGCCTGCTCCTCGGCAATCTCAGTCTGGGTCAGCTGATTGATGTGGACGGACATGGCATCGATCTGCTTGATGAGCGCCTCCCCCAGATCGCGAAAGTGCAGGCGGGCCTGCTCATAGGCGGCGGGATCGCCACTGCCTTGGTACTTGGCGGTCAGCAGGGGCAGCATGCTGCTGCGGGTATGGCCGAGGTAGGCCTGCAGGGCGGCCGCGACCTGACGGTTGTCCTGCTCGGCACCGGTGACAACCAGTCTGGTCAGGATGGCGCCAATCTCCTGCTCGGCGGCGGAGAGCTGGGCCGGCAACTGGGCGAAGAGGGCCTCATCGTAGAGGCCGTAGATGGCGTTGGTGCGCAGCCGGTAGGTGGCGTGGATCAGGGCCGCAATGTCGTCCTTGTGGCGGGTGACGCTGGCGGTGGTTTCATTCATGTCCTGAATGGCACCGTCGATTTCCTGTTTGCTGATCACGGCCATCAGCAGCATCAACAGGCTGGCGAGCAGGAGAGGGATAAGCACTTGAAGACGAATGGACAGATTATTCAATGACATGAAAGATCCTAACCCGAAAGAGGAGTGAGGCGGCATCTTACACAGGCGCGACAATCCTTGTCACAGGGTTTTTAATGCTGAATTCTTGCTGAATGAAAAGGTTTTTCTTGTGTTAAAAGAGTGTGATAGGCAAGATCGTCTGCTTGTTACCCTGGAGGTGTAGTGTGTCCGACTGGATTGATCCCGCCATCTTGGCGCTCTTTATTCCCACGTTCTTTTTTGTCTCAGTAACCCCCGGTATGTGCATGACCCTGGCGATGACCCTGGGCATGAGTCTGGGGGTGCGCCGTACCCTGCACATGATGTGGGGGGAGCTTGTCGGCGTCGGCCTGGTCTCCGTGTTGTCGGTGGTCGGGGTCGCGGCAGTCATGCTCAACTACCCGGCCCTGTTCTCTGCATTCAAATATGTAGGTGGCGCCTACCTGGTCTGGCTTGGCATCCAGATGTGGCAGGCCAAGGGCAAGATGGCCATCCCGGCGGATCTCTCGGCGGGTCAGCAGACCAGCCCCATGGGACTGGCCGTGCAGGGTTTCGTGACCGCCATCGCCAACCCCAAGGGGTGGGCCTTCATGGTCTCCCTGCTGCCCCCCTTCATCAATGCGGCCAAGCCGATGGCACCCCAGATAGGGGCCCTGGTCGCGCTCATCCTGGTCATCGAGTTCTCCTGCCTGATGCTCTATGCCAGCGGTGGCCGCACCTTGCGCCATTTCCTCGCCAAGAGCGGCAATGTCACTCTGATGAACCGGATCGCGGGCTCTCTCATGCTGTTTGTCGGGGTCTGGCTGGCCTTCGGTTAAACACCCGCTCAATCTGCCGCCCTATGTGACGCCATGGGGCACCTGAAGAGAGATGATGCAAAAAGGCCACCTCCCTGCCCGGGAGGTGGCCTTTTACATGGGCCCGTTTTTTTATGAACCCACTTTTCATGGACTCATGAGGTCAGTCGGTCAGGCAGTCCGGATCGAACACGTACTCCCCGGCCAGCCAGCGCAGGATCTCGTTCACGCAGGCCTGATCCTGGAACGGCAGGTAGCGGCTCTTGAGATGGATGACCTGCTCGGGGGTGAGCTGGGCCAGACCGATGTCCTGGAAGAGCGGCAGGTCTGCCTGGATCATGGCGGAGATCTGCGGCCCGCAGGTGGCGTTGAGGGAGGCGTGCAGCGCCTTGTCAGGATCGTACTGCTTGCCGAGCTTGTAGCTCATGGGCAGGGTGGCGAGCGGCAGGGCCGAGAGGGCCGCCTGCTTCATGGGATTGACCGCATGGCCGCTCACGAGCTCCGCCAGCTCTGCCGGACGGTTTTCGAAGGCGCGCAGGTGCAGGAAGCTGCTCGCCTTGCTGCCGTCATTGACCGGATAGTTGTCCCACAGGAAGGGCTTGCGATGGAGCCAGTCGGCGGCCTGTTTGAGGTGGGCAGCCGGATACTCGGTGGAGCAGACTTTGGGGCCGGTCCAGAAGACATCGATGCGCCTGTCGAGCCCCTGACCCAGATCCTGCAGATAGTGGGGGGGCATGGCACCGAACACCTTCTCCAGCACCGGATCCGTGCTGTAGTAGCTGGGGCAGAACAGCAGGCGGCCTGCGTCGGTGTGGGCCGCGATGTCGTGGGCGATGGTGAGCTGCCAGTGGGCGAGATCCGGGGTGTCCCCCTTCATGTCGTCAAACAGGATCGCCAGGATATCGGGCTTGAGCGCCTCCTCGATGAGCCTCACCTTCTCCAGCAGGGCGGGTCGCTGGCGGGCATAGTCGTGATGGGCCCCCATGGGGCTCAGGCCCACCCCGAAGGCCAGAGCGTTCTCCCGGCACTGGCGGGCGAGCTGGCACAGGGCTTCAAGCTGGTCGGCGGGCCAGGGTGTGGCCCAGTGCTTGCGCAGGTAGCCGTCTTCCTTGGGGGCGTAGAGGTAGAAGCCATAGCCGTGGCGGGGCAGCCACTGGGCGTAGCGGGCACGGGCTTCCCAGCTCCAGCCCTTGCCAAAGAAACCCTCGATGAGGCCCAGCTTGGGCGAGGGAGGATACAGACCGGACAACAGGGTTTGATAAGGCATGGTTCACTCCCTTCTCACACAAATGCGGGCTACGATGGCCGGCGCCTAGACGGGGTCTTCTTCCAGGAAGCGCACCCCTATCTTGCGGGGTTCACCCTCTTCCATTTCCGCCACCGTCCAGAGCAGTCCCTGCCAGGCGACATGGTCACCGACCACCAGATTATCGCCCAACTGATGGGCAATAAAATCGCCGAGGCTCTGATCCGCCACCTCGCTCACATCCAGCCCGTAGAGCGGGGCGAGATCCACCAGCCTGGCGTTGGCCTCCAGCAGGAAGTCACCGAAGAAGCGCGGGCCCAGATCCTGCTCCGGCGCCTGGCTGAAGAGCTGACCGAGGGCGGGCAGGTCGTGCTCGTGGCCGATGACGCAGAGGATGTCATCGGATTGCAGGCAGGTACTGCCCGAGGGGTGGAGCAGCTCCTGGCCGCGGAACAGGGCGCAGATGCGGGTGCCCTGGGGCATGCGCAGCTCTCGCAAGGGGGAGCCGATGCACCACTTCTCGGCGCTCAGGCGATAGACGAAGGTCTCCCACTGGCTGTCGAGATCGATTTCCAGCCCAGAGCGGTTGATGGGAGAGGGCGGTGCGGGCACCTCCACTCGCGCCAGCTTTGATGCCAGCGGCAGCGAGCTGCCCTGCAGGATGAGCGAAACCAGCACCACGAAGAAGGCGACATTGAAGTAGAGCTGGGCATTGGGCAGCCCCGCCATCATGGGGAAGACCGCCAGGATGATGGGCACGGCGCCGCGCAGCCCCACCCAGGAGATGAACCAGCGCTCGCGGGGCGCGAAGTTCTTGAACGGCAGCAGTCCAATCCAGACCGACACCGGACGGGCAAACAGGATCATCCACATGGCCAGGGCCAGCGCCGGCAGGGCGATGGGCAGCAGCTTGTGGGGCGAGGCGAGCAGCCCCAGCACCAGGAACATGCCGATCTGGCTGAGCCAGGTCAGGCCGTCCAGCACGGAGAGGGTGGTGCTGCGGCTGCGCAGGGAGAGGTTGCCAAGCAGCAGGCCGGTGAGGTAGATGGCCAGGATGCCGCTGCCCCCCACCGCCGTGGTGAGGGCGAAGATGAGCAGGCCGCCGCTCACCGTGAGCAGGGGATAGAGACCGGGGGCGAGCTTGGCACTGTTGATGAGCTTCCACAGCAGCCAGCCCCCCGCAAGGCCGATGCCAGCGCCCAGACCAAACTGCTTGACGAGTTGCAGCAGCAGGAAGCCGGCATCCAGCCCCTGCTGGGCGGTAGCCAGCACCTCGATCAGGGTGACGGTGAGAAAGACCGCCATGGGATCGTTGCTGCCCGATTCTATCTCCAGGGTGGCGCTGACCCGCTCGTTGAGGCTGCGCCCGCCGAGCAGGGAGAAGACCGCCGCCGCATCGGTGGAGCCGACGATGGCACCGATGAGCATCCCCTGCATCAGGTTGAGGTCGAACAGCCAGGCGGCGGCGAGGCCCGTGAGGCCGGTGGTGATGGCCACCCCGACTGTGGCCAGCGAGAGCGCGGGCCAGAGCGCGACCCGAAAGGAGGAGACCCGGGTGCGCATGCCGCCGTCCAGCAGAATGATGGCCAGTGCCAGGTTGCCCACCAGGTAGGCGACCGAGTAGTCGGCGAAGTGGATGCCGCCGGGACCATCCTCACCCGCCAGCATGCCGACGGCGAGGAAGATGACCAGAATGGGGATGCCGACTCTGGAGGAGAGTGCGCTCAACAGGACACTGGCGCCCACCAACAGGGCACCGATGAAGAAGAAACTGTTGACGGTGGTGGCATCCAATGGCGAACTCCTTATGGCGGGCTGCAAAACAGGCACATTATATGCAGATTGACCCCCTTTGTGTGGCTTAATTGTGCATTGTTTTGCAGTTTTTTACGTTTGTTGCGCAGTTTTCAAGCAGGGTGAGGGCGGAGTGCCCGCGCGGGAAAGCGCAGGGAAAGGGGGCAATGGATGGGGCTTTCAGTGCAGGCAGAGGGGGGCGGCAGAGGGCGAAAAAATGCCGTGGACGGGAAGGGTGCAGGAGCGCCGACGGGCTCCTGCGAGGGGGTCAGTCGTCCTCGTCGTCCTTGACCTCCCGGATCTTGTCCTTGTACTTGGGCAGCTGTTTCTCGAGCTGCTTCATGTCCTTGATGGCGTTGAGAAACAGGCCGAGCAGAAACAGCAGCGGCAAGCCTATCCATAACCACAAGCTCATCAGAATCTCCTTTCGTGGTGTGCCGGGGTGACATAGCGGGCCAGGATCTCGTCGAGATGAGCCAGGATGCACTCCTTGCCTTCAATATCCGCCCGTTCCAGACAAAGCGCCAGCGCCGCCGGATCCAGGGCCAGCCCGTCGGATTCGGGCGCGAAGCTCAGGTGCCAGGGCTCGTAGGCCACCCCCTGATCCGGTTGCTCCCCTTTTGCATAGGGCAGGAAGAAGCCGAAGTCGTTCATGTGATCGTCCAGCCACTCGCGCAAATCGGCAAACCAGCCGCCCGCCTCGTACTCCCAGGGTTCCAGCGCGAGCCGGGTGCCGGCGGGGAGGCAGTCCGGATCGTAGATGTCGAGATCCGTGCCCCAGTGATGGCGGCTGGTGCCGGGCAGGGCGCTCCAGTGCAGGATGGCGTGCAGTCGCTCGGTCTCGCCCAGTTGCAGGGCATCGAGGGGCTGGTTGTGCGCATCCAGCAGAGGGCGCTCCCCGCGCCATTTGCCGTTCCAGATGGCGAGCTGGCGTTCGAAGCCGCGCCAGCTGGAGGCCGCCTGCAGGTTGAAACCGGCATGGGCGGCAGCCACCTGCATGTCGTTGAAGGCCGCCGCGGTGGCGGCGGTCAGACGATGGGGGCCGCGCCCCACCAGGATGAGGTGGCTCTCATCCAGCCCAAGCAGTTGATCCTGATTCATGGTCTGGTCTCTCTTGTCCGGAGCACCGCTCATGCCAGCAGTCGTGCCAGCACCCCTTGGTACATGTCCGCCAGCAGATCCAGATCGTCCGCCTTCACGCACTCGTTCACCTTGTGGATGGTGGCGTTGACCGGGCCGAGCTCGATGACTTCCGCCCCGGTGGGAGCGATGAAGCGCCCATCGGACGTGCCCCCCGTGGTGAGCAGGGCCGGCTGCTGGCCGTTCACTGCCGCCACGGCGGCGACGGTGGCGTCCAGCAGGGCGCCGGTGTCCGTCAGGAAGGGCTGGCCGGAGAGGGTCCACTTCAGCTCGAAGTCCAGGCCGTGACGGGTCAGCAGCGCCTCGACCCGCTCGCGGATAGCCGCATCGGTGAGCTCGGTGCTGAAGCGGAAGTTGAACTGGACCTGCAACTCCCCCGGAATGACGTTGGAGGCGCCGGTGCCGCCCTGGATGTTGGCGATCTGGAAGCTGGTGGGGGGGAAGTAGGCGTTGCCCTTGTCCCACTCGATGGCGGCGAGCTCCGCCAGCGCCGGTGCCGCCTTGTGGATAGGGTTGTCCGCCAGATGGGGGTAGGCGACGTGGCCCTGCACCCCGCGCACCAGCAGATCGCCGGTGATGGAGCCGCGACGGCCGTTCTTCACCACGTCCCCGACCTGGGCGGTGGAGGAGGGCTCGCCGACGATGCACCAGCGGATCTTCTCGTTGCGTGCCTCCAGGGTGTCGATGACGCGTACCGTGCCGTTGATGAAGGGCCCCTCTTCATCCGAGGTGATGAGAAACGCGATGGAGCCCTTGTGGTCCGGGTGCTCGGCCACAAAGCGCTCGGTCGCCACCACCATGGCGGCCAGAGACCCCTTCATGTCGGCGGCGCCCCGGCCATGGAGCATGCCGTCCTTGATGGTTGGCTCGAATGGCGGGGTGTCCCACTTCTCCAGGGGGCCGGCGGGTACCACGTCGGTGTGGCCGGCGAAGCAGAAGAGGGGACCCTCGCTGCCACGGCGTGCCCAGAGGTTGGTGGTGTCCTCAAAGACCATGGGTTCGATGACGAACCCCAGGCGTGCGAGGCGCTCCGCCATCAGGGTCTGGCACCCTTCATCCAGGGGGGTCACGGAGGGGCGGCTGATCAGATCCTTGGCCAGTGTGATGACGTCCGACATCGGTGTTCCTTAACAGAAAAAGTTAACGGGAGAAGAGGGATTGATAGAGGTCTGCCTTGAAGCCCAGGGTCAGGGTGCCGTCCTGGTCCAGCAGCGGGCGCTTGATCATGGCCGGGTGGGCCAGCAGCAGGTCACGGACCTTGGCGGTGTCGAGCCCCTGTTTTTCTGCTTCCGGCAGGGCGCGGAAGGTGGTGCCACGGGTGTTGAGCAGGGCTTCCCAGCCCAGCTTGGCGAGCCAGAGATCGAGCTGCTCCGGGCTCAGGCCGTCGGCGCGGTGATCGTGAAAGCGGTAATCGATACCCGCCTCCTCCAGCCACTTGCGGGCCTTCTTGATGGTGTCACAGTTTTTGGGGGAAATGCCGTAGAGAACGACTTTGCATTCGGTCTTGTTTTCCATGGGGTTCACCGTGTTCCGTTTGATGGGCTGTAGCATACAGACGATCTGCACGTATGAAAACGAGGCTGCCTTGGGTTAGCCACCACGGTGGATGGTGTGCATTTGCGGACACGAGAGCGTTTCGGTAAAAAAAATTCACATTGATATTGTTAGAAGTGCCGAGATCCTGATAGGCTTATCTCATCTTGTCGTAAGTATTCACCGGAACAGTATTGACACAGGAAAAATGAGACGATCGTCTCTTGATCCCACTTTCCTGCTTGCTTG